>NZ_JBHSSS010000018.1:0-43932 GCF_042659625.1 Nocardioides sp. GCM10027114 | reverse complement strand
GGGGATCGATGGGTTCACTGGCTGCCACCGCCGCAGCCTCGCGGCCGAAGTGTCACCACCAAGGCGTACGGAAGTGTCACCGATGTCCTGATGCAGAACTGTCACCGAAGTCCTGCGACATGACAGGGCAGCGGGGCCGGCCAGGCCGCCACCGCCGTCGCGCTGCCCACCGATCAGGTCTCCGGGTGGACCGCCCAGCTGGCCGAAGTGTCCCGCGACCGGATCAGCGACGCCGAGCGGGTCGACCTGATCACCGAGCTCGAGCGGCTCAAGGCCGCCGCCGCGGCAGCGCAGGCCAAGCTGACCGCGGACCTCGACGCCTCCCAGCGCGCAGCGCAGGAGGCGGCGGGGCTGCCGGCCCGCCGGGTCGGGGTCGGGATCGCCGCCCAGGTCGGACTGGCGCGGCGGGAGTCGCCCAACCGGGGTGCGCAGCACCTCGGGCTGGCCAAGGTGCTCGTGCACGAGATGCCCCACACTCTCGACCGGCTTGCCGCCGGAGACCTGACCGAGTGGCAGGCCACGCTGCTGGCCCGAGAGACCGGATGCCTGACCCGCGAGCACCGGGAGTACGTCGACCAAGCCCTCTGCGCCGACCCCGCCACCCTGGACGGGCTCGGCGACCGGGCGGTAGCAGCGGCCGCGCAGAAGCTCGCGATCCGGCTCGACCAGGAAGCGGTGGTCCGCCGCCGCGCCAAGGCACAGAACGAGCGGCGGGTCTCGCTGCGGCCGGCGCCGGACACGATGACTTACTTGACGGCGCTGCTCCCGGTCGAGCAGGGCGTCGCCGTCTACGCCGCCCTCACCAAGGCCGCCGACCAAACCCGAGCCGCCGGCGACGACGACCGCGGCCGCGGACAGGTCATGGCCGACACCCTCGTCGAACGCTGCACCGGACAGACCGAAGCCGACCAGGTGCCGGTCGCGGTCAACCTCGTCATCAGCGACACCAGCCTGCTGGACGGCGACCCGACACCGGCGCACCTCGACGGCCACGGTCCCGTGCCCGCCGCGTGTGCCCGCGACCTGGTCGCCCAGGCCCTCGACACCGGCACCGACACGGGTGCCGGGGTCTGGCTGCGGCGGCTGTTCACCCACCCCGCCACCGGTGCGCTGGTCGCCATGGACTCCCGCCAGCGCAAGGTGCCCGCCGGCCTCGCGGCCCTGGTCCGGCTCCGCGACGGCGGCACCTGCCGCACCCCGTGGTGCGACGCACCGATCCGGCACACCGACCACACCACCCCCGCCCACGCCGACGGCGAGACGTCAGAGCTGAATCTGACCGGACGCTGCGAGGCCTGCAACCACGCCAAAGAAGCACCCGGCTGGCGCGCCCGACCACGATCAAGACCAGGCGAACCACACCGCATCGAGGTGACCACCCCCACCGGCCACCAGCACCAGTCCCACGCGCCACCGCTGCCAGGTCTCGACAGACCTACCGAGGCACCGCGCGTCGAGATCGGCTGGGCCGACCTCACCCTCGCCGCCTGAGCCGGCTCTCCATGAGATCGTCACGCGGTGAAGGTCTACGTGGCGGGGGCACTCGCCGATGTCGAGAACGTCCGGGCAGCGCAAGCGGCGGTCATGGCCGCCGGCCACGAGCTCACGCTCGATTGGACGCGGGGTCCGGATGCGACGTTGGAGGGAGACTACGGGTCTCACCCGGAGCACTCCGGGCGGATCGCTGCTCATGACCTCGAGGCCGTCCTCGCGGCCGACGCGGTCCTCGTCCTGGCGTCGGAACACGAGGGCCGCGGCATGTTCGCCGAGCTTGGTGCTGCCCTGGCGCTGGCCAGCAGGGGCGAACTGGAGCACGTGGGCGTGGTCGGTCCCATCCGCCACGAGAGCGTCTTCTTCTTCCACCCCGCTGTTCGCCGCGTGCCAACTGTCCATGAGTGGCTCGCGACCCTGCGCACCCCTGACGAGAGGGTGGGCCGGTGACCGCCCACCGGACCGACGACACGTTCGACCAGAGGCTGGCCCAGTGGCGGGCGTGGTGCGAGGCGCCGTGGGGCCGCCTCCGCTTCGCCGTCGTGCAGGAGACCCTCCGCCGCCAGACCGAGGCGCTGGGTGCGAGCAACGGCGGCCTCCGCGTACTCGACGTCGGCGGGGGCGACGGCCGCGACGCCGTCCCGCTCGCCGAGGCCGGCCACCACGTCACCGTCCTCGACCCCGCGCCTTCCTGGCTGGCCGAGGCCCGGCGCCGCGCCGCCGCGGCCAGGGTGGCCGACCGGCTCACCACCATCGAGGGGTCGATCGACGACCTCTCGGCGGCGGGCGACAACTACGACCTCGTGCTGTGCCACTTCGTCCTCCACTACCGCCCGGCCGAGGCCGACGCCGGCGACCTCGAGCGGCTCGCCGCCACCCTCCGCCCCGGCGGCCGGCTCTCGGTCATGGCGCCCAACGCCCACGCCCGCGTGATCATGCGACTGACGCGCGAGGGTCCCGACGCCGCCCTGGCCGAGCTGGACTCGGCCGCGTTCGAGTCGACGACCTTCGCCACGACCGGCCGAAGCATCACGGCCGAGGAGACGGAGGCGACGCTGACCCGGCTGGGGATGGCCCCCGTCGGCCGCTACGCGGCGCGCGTCGTCAACGACTACGTCCCCGACGACACCCTCAAGGCGGACCCCGACTACTACGCCTCCCTCGAGCGGCTCGAGCTCGCGCTCTGCGACCGGGAGCCGTTCATCCGGCTCGGAGCGCTGTGGCAGGTGGTGGCCGAGCGCCCGTCAGACCCGGCCGAGGGCACGCTCCAGCGCGGCGAGTGACCGGCCGACGTCGGCGTCCGTCGTCGACCAGTTGCTCACCGCGATCCGCAGCACCGCCCGCTCGTGCCACCGCGACCCCGACATCCACGTCTCGCCGTCGGCGAGAACGGCCTCGACCACGGACCGGGTCCGCTCGTCCGACCCGAACGAGGCGCACACCTGGGTGAACACCACGTCGTTGAGGACCTCGGCGCCGTCGAGGCGACGTACGCCGTCCGCGAAGTCGACCGCCTGCCGGTGCAGCCCGTCGACCAGGTGGGCCACCCCGCGCCGGCCGAGCGAGCGCAGCACCGCCCACACCGGGATCGCCCGCGCCCGCCGGGAGATCTCCGGGACCGTGTCGAGGGGCTCCCCCGCGTCCTCGTCGTCGTGGATCAGGTAGTCGCCGTGCATGCCCATGGCCGCGCGCAGCGCTGATCGGTCGCGCACGATCGCCAGCCCGCAGTCGTAGGGCACGTTGAGCGTCTTGTGCGCGTCAGACGTCCAGGAGTCGGCACCCTCGACGCCGGCAACCAGGTGACGCAGCGATGGCGAGGCCGCAGCGAAGAGGCCGAACGCGCCGTCGACGTGGACCCAGGCGTCGTGGCGCCGGGCGGCCGCGATGGCCTCCGGGAACGGGTCGTAGCCGCCGGAGTGCACGTTGCCGGCCTGCAGCACCACGATCGTCGGCCCCGCCTGACCAGCCTCCAGCGCCGCCTCGAGCGCGGAGGGGAGTACCCGGCCCTCGGAGTCGGCGGCGACCCGTTCGGGTGCTCCCAGCCCGAGGTACCGCAGCGCGAGGTCGACCGTGTCGTGCCGCTCCTCCCCCACCAGCACCCGCACCCTCGGTGCCCCCGTCAGCCCGTCGTGGGCCTGGTCCCAGCCGGCCCGCCGCAGCACGTCGTCGCGCGCGGCCGCGAGGCAGGTGAACAGCGAGGTCGTGGCGCCGGTGACGAAGCCGACCGCGGACTCCGCCGGCAGACCCAGCAGCTCGAGCAACCACCGCCGCGTGACGTCCTCGACGGCCGCCGCCCCGGGCGCCGCCGCCCGGAGCATGGCGTTCTGGTCCCAGGCGCTGACCAGCCAGTCCGCGGCCAGCGCGGCCGGGTGGGTCCCGCCGACGACGAAGCCGTAGAACCGGCCCGACGGCATCGCGGCCAGCCCCGGCGCGAGCGCCTCGGCAAGGAGGTCGACGACGGTGTCCGGCGCGGTCGGCCCGGCCGGCAGCTCCGTGCCGAGCCGCTCGACGAGCTCGCCGACCGAGGCCTGGGGCGGGACCGGTCGGTCGTCGAGCGACCCCAGCCAGTCGACCGCGTGGTCGTACGCCCGCTTCAGCGCCTGCTCGCCACGATCCATCCGCTCAGGCTAGGGCCTCCGAGGGCTCCGCGACACGGTTCGTGACCCGCTCTCCCGCGTGCGGCAGGACCCGGCCCAGCCGGTGCACGACCAGCGCCGAGACGGCGGAGAAGCCGAGCATCACCAGCCACAGCGGCGAGGGCCCCCGGTCGAGCAGCCAGGCGAACGTCACGGGCGCCACGGTGCTCGACAGGTTCCACGCCACCTGGAGCAGCGAGAGGTAGCGCCCCCGCAGGTGGTCGGCCGCCGCCTCCGCGCCGAGCGCCGCGAGCACCGGCCCGCCCATCAACTCGGCCATCGTGTAGACCATCCCGCCGAGCACCATCACCACGACGGCGGCGGCCACCGGGACGACGCTCGCGCCCAGCCACACGACGTACGACGCCGCGAAGAAGGCCTGCGTCAGCAGCAGGATCCGGAAGCGCACCCGGCCGGTCATCGCGTTGACGACCAGGCCCTGGCCCACCCCCACCATCAGGCAGTTGACGGTGAACACGACGCCGGTAATCCACCCGGGCAGGCCCAGCACGGTCACGGCGTACACCGGAAGCGCGAAGTTCAGGATCATCATCGGCAGCGAGTAGCCGACCTGGGCGACCACCAGCAGCCGGTAGGGGCGGTCGGCCAGCACGTCGAGCCAGGTCCCGGGCAGAGCCTCGTGGGTGGCCGCCGGCCGCGGGTCGGGCACGGCCAGCAGCAGCCACCAGGCGACGGCGTACGACGCGGCGTTGAGCGCCACGACGGTGTGGAAGGCGAGGTCGGTGCCGACCGAGACCGCCACGCCGGCGGCCAGGCCGCCGACCGCGAAACCGACGTTGCGCAGGGCGCCGAGGAAGCCGAACCACCGCTCCCGCTCCCCCGGCAGCGAGATCACGGTGACGATGTTGCCGTAGGAGCCCCAGAACGCGGTGCGACCGACCGTCACCACGATCGTCCAGAGCAGCACCGCGCCGAACGACTCGGAGACGAGGTACGCCGCGAAGCCCAGCCCCTGCAGCGCGTTGCCGGTGAGCAGCACCCGCTTCGCACTGACCCGGTCGACCAGCGCCCCGAGCAACGGCCCGGCCGGCAGCGCCACCAGCGAGGCGATCGAGACGGCGGCCCCGACCTCGACCAGCGTCAGCGGCGTGACCGCCAGGAAGTAGAGCATCGTGACCGGCATGAAGACGCCGCTGCCGACGGCGTCGACGGCGATGGCGGTGACGAAGCGGCGGTGGTGGCCGAGGGACGGGAACCCGAGACGTGAGAGCACCAGAGGATTCTCGAACTTCGAGTGCGGTTGAGGGCAAGCGGATATCGACCTCGGTAGGGTCCCGGCCATGACCTTCTCGATCGTCGCCAGGTCCGCCGACGGAGAGTCCTGGGGAGTCGCCGTCGCCTCGAAGTTCCTCGCCGTCGGCTCCGCCGTCCCGGCGGCCGTCGCGCAGGTCGGTGCCGTGGCCACCCAGGCCGACGCCAACGTCGCGTACAAGGGCCTCGCGCTGGCCCACCTCGACGAGGGCGCCACCGCGTCGGTGGCACTGCAGCGGCTGCTCGAGGAGGACGAGGGCCGCGACCACCGCCAGGTCGGCATCGTCGACTCCGACGGCGGCGCCGCCTCGCACACCGGTCCGGCGTGCCTGGAGTGGGCGGGGTCGGCGACCGGCGACGGGTTCGCCATCCAGGGCAACGTGCTGGCCGGCGAGGAAGTGGTCGTCGCGATGCGCGAGGCGTTCGAGAAGTCCGACCCGGAAGCGCCGCTCGCCCGCCGCCTGCTCGACGCGCTCGCGGCCGGCGACGAGGCCGGCGGCGACCGGCGCGGCCGGCAGTCCGCCGCGCTGCTCGTCGTCCGCGACGGAGCGGGGTACGGCGGTCTCGACGACATCGCCGTCGACCTGCGGGTCGACGACCACCCGGCGCCCGTCGGCGAGCTCGCCCGGCTGCTGGACCTCAACGACCTCTACCTCACCGCCTCCACCGACGAGGAGAAGGTGCCGGTGACCCCGGAGCTCGCCGACGAGCTCGAGGAGTTCGCCCGGGCGCGCGGCCACCGCGACTTCCACGCCTGGGTCGGCACGGAGAACTACGAGATGCGGGTCTCCCCGGACCTCGAGTGGATCGACGAGAAGGTCCTGGCCGTCGTCCGTGGCCAGGCGCCCGGCACCGGAACCAGCACCGGAACCGGCACCGGAACCGGCACCGGAACCGGCACTGCCCCGGAAGGGAGCCGGTCGTGAGCGTCCTCGCCATCGACGCCGGCACCACCGGTGTCACCGCGGTCGTCGTCAGCCCGGAGGGCACGATCACGGCCCGCGGCTACCAGGAATTCAAGCAGCACTTCCCCAAGCCCGGCTGGGTCGAGCACTCCCCCGAGGAGATCTGGCAGGCCACGCTCGAGGCGGTGCGCGAGGTCCTCACGTCCTGCGACGCCTCCGAGCTCAAGGGCGTCGGCATCACCAACCAGCGCGAGACGATCATGCTCTGGGACCGCGAGACGCTCGGCTCCCCGCGGCGCGCCATCGTGTGGCAGGACCGTCGGACCGCCGACATCTGCACCCGCCTGCGCGAGGCCGGCCACGAGGACCGCGTCGCCGAGCTGACGGGCCTCCGGCTCGACCCGTACTTCTCCGGCACGAAGCTGTCCTGGCTGGCCGAGCACGAGCCCCACACCTGGACCCACGTGGAATCCGGCCGCTACGCGATCGGCACCGTCGACTCCTACCTGATCGCGCGGATGACCCGCGGCACCTGGCACGTCACCGACGTCTCCAACGCCTGCCGCACCCTGCTGCTCGACCTCGAGCGCGGCGACTGGTCCGACGAGCTCTGCGAGCTGTTCGGGGTGCCCCGCGACGCGCTTCCCGACCTGGTCCCCAACTGGGGCGAGATCGCCACCACCGACGCCCAGTCGTTCCTCGGCCTCGAGCTCCCGATCGCCGGCATCGCCGGCGACCAGCAGTCCGCGCTGTTCGGCCAGACCTGCTTCGACGTCGGCGACTCCAAGTGCACCTACGGCACGGGCTCGTTCATCCTCACCAACACCGGGACGAGCCTGGAGCGCTCCGACGCCGGCCTGCTGTCGACCGCCGCGTGGAAGTCCCCCGACGGCGAGCTGACCTACGCGCTGGAAGGCGCCATCTTCGTGACGGGCGCGGCCGTCCAGTGGCTGCGCGACGGGCTCCAGATCGTCGGCTCGGCGGCCGAGACCGCGGCGCTCGCGTCGACCGTCGAGGACAGCGAGGGCGTCGTGTTCGTGCCCGCGCTCACGGGCCTCGGCGCCCCCCACTGGGACCCCCACGCGCGCGGCATGATCATCGGCATCACCCGCGGCACCGGCCGCGGCCACATCGTCCGCGCCACCCTCGAGGCGATCGCCTTCGAGGTGCGCGACGTGCTGGAGACCATGCCCGGCTGGGGTGACGAGGTCACCTCGCTCCGAGTCGACGGCGGCGCCTGCGCCAACGACGTGCTGCTGGGCATCCAGGCGGACCAGATCGGCGTACCCGTCGAGCGACCGAAGATCGTCGAGACCACGGCGCTGGGCGCGGCGTTCCTCGCCGGCCTCGGCACCGGCGTGTGGTCGTCGACCGACGAGCTGCGCGACACCTGGCAGCTCGACCGGCGGTTCGAGCCCTCGGGTGACCGGACCGCTGCGGACGCGGCCCACGCCCGCTGGACCGACGCCGTCGAGCGCTCGAAGGGCTGGGCGTAGCAGCCGGTCAGCCCCGGAGCCGGGCCACCCGCGCGGCGGCCTCGTCACGCTCCTTCGTGGCGGCGAGCACGGCGCCCTCGGCCTCGGCCCGCACGTCCTCGGCGTCGGCGAGCTCGTCCTCGACCTCCTCCATGGTCGCCTCCAGAGCCGCGATCCGGTTGCGAAGCTCGTCGAGCTCGGCCTGCACCTGCAGCTCACGGGCCTGGAGGGCCGAGACGTCCGTCGTGGCGGCCTCGAGCGCCTCCCGGGCCTCCGCCAGTGCCTCCTCCAGCTCGGCGAGCGCCCCCTCGGCCTCCTGCAGCACCTTGGCGTCCGCGTCCGGGTCGGGGACGACGTGGAGGTCGGGGCGTGGCGGCGGCTCCACCTCCCGCGGGCTCGCGCGGAAGCCGAGCGCCTCCGGCACGGCGACCGCCGCACCGAGGTCGACCTCGTCGACGCCCGTGGCCGCCAGCGGCTGGACCAGCAGACCGCTGCGCAGCGCCCCGGCGCAGCCCGCGTCGAGCATGGCCGCCGTGAGCGTCGCCTCCACCTGGTCGGCGACCGCCTGGGTCACCCGCTGCCCGAGCTCGGCGGCCACGCCCCGGGCGCGGGTGGTCACCGCGGCCGTCAGCTGGCGGCGCTGCCGGGTCAGCGCCCGCAGCTCCTCGCCGGACATCGCGGCCTGCGCCTCCCGCAACGCCTCTCCCACGGCCAGCACCTGCTCGACCTGCTCGGTGTCGTGCCGCACCAGCACGTTGGCGAGCCAAGCAGCCAGCGACGGCTTCCGCAGCGCTCTGACCCGCGCCGCCAGGTCGGCGTCCCGCGGCTTCAGCTCCTTCGCGCGTGCGTCGCGTGCCGGGGTGAAGTCGGCCAGCCGCAGGCCGTAGAGCTCGTCGGCCTCCGAGAGCAGCGGGTCGGTCCCCGGCTCACTCGTCATCGAGTCCCCGCTCGATCGCCCAGCGGGTCAGCTCGACCCGGTTGTGCATCTGCAACTTGCGCAGCGTGTTCTGGACGTGGTTCTGCACGGTGCGGTGCGAGAGCACGAGGCGCTCGGCGATCTGCTTGTAGGAGAGCCCCTTCGCGACCATGCGGAGCACCTCGGTCTCGCGCTCGGTCAGCCGCGGCTCGCCGTGGTCGCCGGCACCGTTGCCGGCAGCCGGATCGGCGAGCCGCCGGAACTCGCCCAGGACCAGGCCGGCCAGCCCGGGCGTGAAGACGGTGTCGCCCGCCGCCACCCGGCGTACGGCGTCGAGGAGCTCGTCGCGGGAGGCGGACTTGACGAGGTAGCCGGTCGCGCCGGCCTTGACCGCGGCCAGCACGTCGGCCTGCTCGCCCGACGCCGACAGCACGAGCACCCGGGCCGACGGGTCGTGGCGCAGCACCTCTCCCGTCACCTCGACGCCGGTGGGCTCGGGGATCTGCAGGTCGAGCACGACGACCTGCGGCCGGGCCGCGGCGAACCGGGCGACCGCCTCGCGTCCGGTCGCGGCGACCGCCACGACGTCGAACCCGGCGGCCTGGAGGTCGCGCTCCACCGCGTCGCGCCACATCGGGTGATCGTCGACGACCATGACCCGGATTCCCATGCCGGGACCCTAGTCGGTTGCGGGCCGTTGGTAGCGGCCCCGGCGGTGCACCAGCGGCGGCGCGTCGTCGCCGATCCCGACCTCGTCGACGGTGCAGGTCACCAGCGACGACCAGCCGGCGTCGTGCTCCGACTCCAGCGTCACGTGCACCCACGCCAGCGCCGTGTCGAGGCGCGGTCCCCACGGGGTGGCCGTGAACGAGCCGGTGCGGAACGGTCCGCCCGGAGCCGGGGCGACCCCGGCGAACGCGTCGGCGAGGTCACGGTGCTCCCACCCCAGCAGTGCGACGACGGCGCGCCCGGTCTCCCGGAGCCGCTCGCAGAGGTCGGAGTCGGGGTCGAGCAGGCCGAGCACCCGACCCGGCTCCCCGGCGGCCACCATCAGCGAGGACACGGTGAGCCCCGCCCGCTCGGCGCCGCCGTTGCCGCCGGCCGTCCACAGCGACACCGGACCGCCGAGCCGGCCGCGGAACCGCCGCAGCGGGTCGCGCTCGTGCTCCGGCTCCAGGAACGGGTGGTCGCTGTGGATCGTCACGGCGCGAGCCTACGGGCGGTCGGCCCGCGGGACGGTCAGCTCCCACTCGGTGCCGGACTGGCCGGTCGAGAGCGCGGCGGTGCCGCCCAGGTCACGGACCCGGCCCCGGATCGACTCCGAGACACCGAGCCGCCCCTCGACCTCGGCCGCCTCGAGCCGACCCTCGGGGATACCGGGCCCCTCGTCGCGGACGGACACCTCGACGCGGTCGGCGTAGGCCTCGAGCAGCACCCAGGCCGGTGCTCCGGGGCCGACGTGGCGCTCGACGTTGTCGAGACAGGCCTCGACCACCGCCACCACCTCGGCGGCGCGATCGGCCGGCAGCAGGACCGGGTCGCCGGGCACGGCGACGCTCACCCGCGCGGAGCCGAGGCCGGTCAGCGCCGCGGCGAGGTCGATGTCGGGCAACCCGCTCGGGGCGGTCGAGGGCGGCGGCAGCGGCCGCAGGTCTGCGGGCGACTGCCGGCTGACGAGCGCCCGCAGCGCCGACTCCTGCTCGCCGGCCAGCCGGCCGAGCTCCGCGCCGTCGGGCCCGAGGTCGGCGCCGCGCCGCTGCACCAGCGCAAGCACCTGAAGCACGCCGTCGTGCACCGCCCGCGCGAGCCGCGCCCGTTCCTCCGCCGCGGCGGCGGCCCGCTCGGCGGCGTCGCGCTCGGTCGCCATCGCCTGCAGCGAGCCGGCCATGAACCCCACGATGGGCCCGCCGATGAGGAGCAGGAACACGTTGCCGTAGTTGGTCTGCGTGACCTCATCGCGGATCAGCAGGTCGGTCCCGGCCAGCAGCACGGCGGCGGCGAGCCCGCCGGCCCACCGCCAGTGCAGCGACCAGGCGAGCAGCGCCCCCATCACCCAGAAGCCCGGGACCGTGCTCTGCCACTCGGGGCCCTTGGCCCACGGCGAGGCAGCGAGGAGTGCCACCGCCACCGCGAGGTCGGCGGCCAGCAGAACCGGCGTACGGCGCCGGTGGTCGGCGTACGCCCAGACGACGAAGCCGGTCCACGCGGCCATCGCGACGACCATCGCCACCCCGACTGCCGGCCGGTCGAAGTTGCCGGCGCGGTAGAGGTTGAGGGCGACGGCATTGACGAGCAGCACGACCCGCAGCACCGCGAGGGCGCGGAAGAGCCGGTCCTCGACGGCGACGGCCGCGGGAGCCGGCGGCGGGGTCAGGACGCCTTCTTGTGCTCGTTCTTCGGCTGCGCCCTGGCCTCGTCGGCGGCCCGCTTGGACTCCTCCTTGGCGCGCGTGGCGTACATGTCGACGTACTCCTGGTCGGAGAGCCGCATGATCTCGTACATGATCTCGTCGGTGATCGACCGCAGGATGTAGCGGTCGTTCTCCATGCCCTCGTAGCGGGAGAAGTCGAGCGGCTTGCCGAAGCGGACGCCGGGGCGGGTGAACGTGCCGAACTTCTTGCCGGGCGGGGCCACCACGTCGGTGCCGAGGACGGCGACCGGGATCACCGGGACTCCGGTCTCGAGGGCGAGCCGGGCGACGCCGGTCTTGCCCCGGTAGAGCTTGCCGTCGTGGGAGCGGGTGCCTTCGGGGTAGATGCCGAACAGCTCGCCCTGGCCGAGGATCTTCTTGGCGGCTCGCAGCGCACCCTCGGCGGCGGTGGCCCCCGACCGGTCGATCGGCACCTGGCCGGAACCTGCGAAGAACTTCCTCTGGAACCAGCCCTTGATCCCGGGGGTCGTGAAGTACTCCGCCTTGGCCACGAACGTGACGCGGCGCTGCAACGTGAGCGGCATGAAGAGCCAGTCGGCGTACGAGAGGTGATTGCTGGCCAGGATCGCCGGACCCTCGGCGGGGACGTTCTCGGCACCCTCCACCTGCGGCCGGAAGATGACGCGGAGCAGCGGCCCGAGGGCGATCCACTTCAGGAACCAGTAGAACACCGTGCCTCCTCCAACCCTCCCGGACCATGACGCCGGATCGCGCAGCCGCCCGAATCGACCTCGCGGTCGGAAGCCTAGACCGTTCGGCGCCGTGGTGCATGATGCCGCCATGACGAAGGCCTCCCCGCTCGCCCCGATGTCCACCCCGGCCCGCCCCGAGCTCACCGGCGGCCGCCGGGTCGGCGTGCTGCTGAGTCACGGGTTCACGGGGTCGCCGGCCTCGATCAGGCCGTGGGCCGAGCACCTCGCCGCGCAGGGGTACGCCGTCGAGATGCCGCTGCTGCCGGGCCACGGCACCACCTGGCAGGACTGCAACCGCACCACCTTCGACGACTGGCACGGCGCCGTGGTGCGCTACTTCGAGCTGCTGCGGTCCACCTGCGACGCCGTCGTCGTCGCGGGACTCTCCATGGGCGGCGCCCAGGTGCTGCGACTGGCCGCGGACCGGCCGGACGAGGTGGCCGGAGTCGTGGTGGTGAACCCCTTCGTCGTCTCGCGCCGCAAGGACTTCCTGGCGCTGCCGGTCATGAAGTGGGCGGTCCCGTCGTTCCCCGGCATCATCAACGACATCAACAAGCCCGGCGAGGACGAGCACGGCTACTCCAAGGTGCCGCTCCGCGCCCTCCACTCGCTGGTCCGCGCCGGCCGCCGGCTCGCCGACGACCTCCCGGAGGTCACCTCGCCGCTGCTGGCATTCCACTCCACCGAGGACCACGTCGTCGACGACGCCTCGATCCAGCTGATCATGGCGCGGGTCTCCTCCCGCGACCTCGAGGAGGTTGCCCTCCCCAACAGCTACCACGTGGCCACGCTCGACCACGACGCCCCGAAGATCCTCGAGGCGTCCACCGCGTTCATCGAGCGCGTCACGAGCTGATCCCTCCCCACCCCGGAGGGCCTCCCCCGGACCGGCGATGACCGGCTTGCCGGGACGTCCTACGGTGGACCCGTGAGCGGACAGAGCGAGGAGGAGGCCTGGCGCGCCATCGTCGAGAACTACGGCGAGCGCCCGGAGGTCGACCCCCTTCCGCAGGAGCCCGAGCCGGCTCCGGAGCCCTTCGCGGCGTACGTCGAGGGCCCGGTCGACCGGGCCGACGAGGACCGCTACGTCCCTCCGCCCCCGCCTCCGCTCCCCCACCCGCCACCGGCCCGGCTGGCCGCGTGGAGCGGGCTGTTCGGCTCCCCCGCCGTGCTCCTGGTCGCCCTGGTGCTCGACGTCCAGCTGCCCTCGCTCGTGGGCTACCTCCTGGTCGGCGCCTTCATCGGCGGCTTCCTCTACCTCGTGGCCAACATGGAGCGCGGTCCACGGGACCCGGGGGACGACGGCGCCGTCGTCTGACGGGCGTTAGGGTTTCGCTCGTGAGCGAGAGCGAGACCGTCGAAGTCACCGGCCACCTGATGGACAGCGGCATCCTGAGCCGCATCCTCGACGACATCCGCGAGTACGGCGGTGACTACGTCATCGACAAGTTCGAGGTCGGGCACGACACCCACGACCTCTCCCGGGCCGTCATCACGGTCACGGCCGAGGACGACGAGGCGCTGCAGCGGCTGCTGATGCGCCTGCAGACCCGCGGCGTCAACCAGGTCGACCCGGGCGAGGCGCACACCAGCCCCGCCGAGCAGGACGGCGTCTTCCCCGACGGCTTCTACTCCACGACCAACCTCGCCACCAAGGTGCGCATCGGCGGTCGCTGGCTCGACGTCGCGAACCCCGAGATGGACTGCGGCCTCGTCGTGGAGAGCGACGAGTCCGGCACGCCGACCCGGGTGATCACGCTGCCGATGTCCGACGTCCGCGTCGGCATGCAGGTCGTGTGCGGAGCCTCCGGCATCCGGGTGCAGATCCCGGTGACGAGCAAGAGCGACGAGGCGTTCGGCTTCATGGAGTCCGACGTCTCCTCCGAGAAGCCGCAGGCGGTGCTGGTCCGCCAGGTCGCCGACGGCATGCGCGAGGCCAAGGCCAACGGCAAGAAGGTGCTGTGGGTGGGCGGCCCGGGCGTGGTCCACACCGGCGCGGCCCCGGCCATGGTCGCGATGGTGAACGCCGGCTTCGTCGACGTCCTCTTCGCCGGCAACGCGCTGGCGACCCACGACATCGAGTCCTCGCTCTACGGCACCTCGCTCGGCATCGACCTCGCGATGGGCCACGGCGTGGAGCACGGCCACGAGCACCACATCCGGGCGCTCAACACCATCCGCAAGGAGGGCTCCATCAAGGCCGCCGTCGACAACGGCGTCCTGACCGGAGGGATCATGCACGCGCTGGTCTCGCAGGGCAAGGAGTTCGTCCTTGTCGGGTCGGTCCGCGACGACGGCCCGCTGCCGGACGTCTACACCGACGTCATCGAGGGGCAGCGGGCGATGCGGGCGCAGCTCCAGGACGTCGGGTTCTGCCTGATGGTGGCGACCATGCTCCACTCGGTCGCGACCGGCAACATCCTGCCGGCGTCCATCCCGCTGGTGTGCGTCGACATCAACCCCGCCACCGTGACCAAGCTCGCCGACCGCGGCTCCTCGCAGGCCCGCGGCATCGTCACCGACGTGGGGCTCTTCCTCGAGCAGCTCGCGGTCGAGCTGGTGCCGGAGTACCGGCGCGCCTGAACCACCGCGCGTGGGGCCGCAGCGCCAGGCTGCGGCGCGCGAGGTCGGCGGCGCCGATGGCCCCCGCCTCGGGGCCCAGCCGCGCCGCCACCACCGGCGGTGTGACGCGGTGCCCGGCGCCCACGAGCGACCGGTCCAGGGCCGCCCGGGCGGGCGCGAGCAGCAGCTCGCCCGCGGCGGCGACACCCCCGCCCACCACCGCGACGTCGGGGTCGAACGCCGCCACGAGGTCGGCCAGCCCGACCCCGAGCCAGTCGCCGACCTCGCCGAACGCCGCCAGCGCCACCGGGTCACCGGCCTGGGCGGCCTCGGTCACCATCGGCCCGGTCACCCGGTCCGGGTCACCCCCGGAGGCGGCCAGCAGCGGCCCCGCGCCCGCCAGTCCCTCGCGGGCCAGCCGGACGAGGGCGTTGCCGCTGGAGTACTGCTCCCAGCAGCCGCGGCGCCCGCACTCGCAGGCCAGGCCGTCAGGCACCACCTGCATGTGGCCGAACTCGCCGGCCATGCCGTTGGCACCGCGGAGCACCACGCCGTCGACGACGAGGGCCCCGCCGATGCCGGTGCCCAGCGTCAGCAGCAGCGAGGTCCGCGAGCCACGGGCCGCGCCGTACGTCGCCTCGGCGTGCGCTGCGCAGTTGGCGTCGTTGTCGAGCAGCACCGAGGTTCCCCACCGCTCGGTGAGCCGCTTGCGCAGCGGCTCGCCCCGCCACGGCAGATGGGGGGCGAAGACCACCCGTTCCCCGGCGGCGTCGACGAAGCCCGCAGCCGCGACGCCGACCGCGTCGACCGCCTCCCCCGCCGCGGCCTCCTCGACCGCGGCCGTCAGGGCGTCCTCGACGAGGGACGCGTCGACGAGGCGACCGGGCGTGGTCGCCCGTCCCCGACGCAGGACCTGACCCCGGTCGTCGACCACCAGCGCCAGCACCTTCGTGCCGCCGACGTCGACGCCGATCACCACTCCCACGTCAGGACCCCGTCAGCGCCTGGCCAGGTCCGCGGCGCCGATCAGGCCGGCGTCGTTGCCGAGCGAGGCCTTGCGGATCTCCAGCAGCGGCCGGTGGCCGTATCCCGAGAGGGAGTCCTCGAAGGCCTCCTGCAGGGGCGAGAGCAGCAGGTCGTCGGCGTCGGCCACGCCACCGCCGATCGCCACCACGGCGGGGTCGAGGACCGCGGTCAGCGACGCGATGCCCTCGCCCAGCCAGCGACCGAGCTCGGCGAGCTGCCGGACGGCGAAGGGGTCGCCCTCCTGTGCCGCGGCCGTCACCAGCGGGCCGGTGATCCCGTCCACGTCGCCGCCGACACGGTCGAGCAGCGGCCCGGCCTCCGGGTCCCCCGACGCAGCGGCCTCGCGGGCGTTGCGCACGAGTGCCGACCCGCTGGCGTACTGCTCGAAGCAGCCGAGCTTGCCGCAGCCGCAGCGACGCCCCTGCGGCACGACCCGCAGGTGCCCGATCTCGGCGGCCACGCCGAAGGCGCCCCGGTGGAGCTCGCCGTCGAGGACCAGCCCGCCCCCGACGCCGGTGCCGACGGTGACGAGCAGCAGGTCGTCGACGTCGTGCCCGGCGCCGAACGCGAACTCGCCCCACGCCGCGGCGTTGGCGTCGTTCTCGACGACCACGGGGAGGCCGACCCGCGGCTCGAGCTCCTTCTTGAGGTTGACGTCGCGCCACGCGAGGTTGGGTGCGATCAGGACCGTCGAGCGTGCCTTGTCGACGTAGCCGGCCGCGCCCACGCCCACCGCCGTGATGTCGTGGTCGGCGCGCAGCCGGGCCACCAGGTCGGCGATCGCGTCCTCGATCGCCTCGACGTCGGCCGCCGGGGAGTCGACCCTCAGCTTCTGGAGGACCGTCCCGTCGTCATCGACGACACCGCCGGCGATCTTGGTGCCGCCCACGTCGATCCCGCATGCCAGGCTCACTTCTTGTCCTCCGGCCACTCGTCGTCGAGGTCGATGTGCTCGACGTGCTCTCCTCGCGCCGCTGCGGCGCGCTCCTCGTCCGGCACCACGGTCGCCAGCAGCCCGGCGGCGGCCTGCATCAGGGACGCGGCCGCGACGGTGAGGTGCGCACGCACCTCCGGGCTGGTCTGGCGCACGGCGTGGATCGTGCGGCAGACCGGGCACCAGGTGCACTCGGCGCTGCCCGTGGCGAGGTGCTCGTCGACGTCGTGGGCAGCGCGGGCGGCGTGCTCGGCGGCGCCGGCCAGGCCGTGCCCCAGGTCGCTGCCGTGGTCCTTGGCCCAGTCCGACAGTGCTCCGAAGAGCTTGGCCGCCTCCTCGGCGACGCTGCCGACGTCCTCGTGCGCCTCGTGACCGTCGCCGGCGTTCCCGCCGGGCCCGTCACCGGCGTTCTCGTGATTCACGCGTCCTTCTCCTCGAACCTGACCTGCAGCTCCCCCTGCTCCACCCGCGCGCCCAGCACGCGGTGGCGCGCGAGCCCGGGGGGCAGTGCGAGGAGACGACGATACGGCCCCACGGTCACGACGAGCTCGTCGCCGTTGCGCGCGAGATGGACCTCCTCGCGCGAGACGAACGGAAGCGCCAGGTGGACGACCGCGCCGGACCCGGAGCGGGTGAGGCGGAAGGGCCCTTCCCCTGCGGGCGGACGCAGCGGGTCGTCGCCGTCGTACACCCCGGCGGCGAGGTCGCGCAGCGTGGTCACGCCGACCGGCTCCTCCGGGCGGTACGGCGAGCGCCAGACCGGCAGCCCGGCGAACGACTGCTCCACCTCTTCGAGGACGACGCCCTGCGCCTTCACCCACCCGGCACGCCATTCGTCCGCGTCGTCGGCGGGGAAGACCCGGTTGGCCACCACCCCGTCGACGCGGTAGCCGTACAGCGACAGGGTGGTGTAGGACCGGCGCGCCTCCGCGACGACGACGTTCTCCGGGGTCAGCACGAGGCGGACGCTGGCGCCGGGGCCGGCGAGCAGGCCGCGCACCTCGTCGAGCTCCTGGTGGAGCCGCTGCACGGCGTCGAAGATGGTGTCCTCGGGCATCGGCACCCCGGCCGCGCGCGACAGCACCGGCTTGAACGCCCTCACCATGCGACGCTGCGCCGGGAACACACGCTGCATGTACCAGCCGAGCGCCTCGGGCAGTGCCAGCAGCCGCAACGTCTCCGCGGTGGGCGCGCAGTCGACCACGACGACGTCCCACTCGCCGGAGAGCGCATGGAGTCGCAGCTCCAGGAGTGCGAGCACCTCCTCCGCACCGGGGAGCACCGTGAGCTCCTCGGCCGCGACCGGGTCCACACCGGCCACGTCGAGCACCGAGAGCAGGTAGCGCTGGATGTCGGCCCACGACTGCTCGAAGCGCAGCTGGGCGTCCACCTGCTGCACGTAGAGCCCCGGCGCGACACCGGTGGGCTCGGCGCCGACCTCCACCCCGAAGGCGTCGGCCAGCGAGTGCGCAGGGTCGGTCGACAGGACGAGGGTCCGGTGCCCGGCCGCCGCTGCGAGCGCGGCGGTTCCGGCCGCGACGGTCGACTTGCCGACGCCCCCCTTGCCGGTGAAGAGCAGGATGCGCACGTGCGGTGCCGGGCTCAGGCCCGCGACTCGACGCGCTTCTTCAGGCCCTTGAGCGCGGTGTCGATGAGAATCTTCTCGCCCTTGCGCTTGAGCATGCCGATGAGCGGGATGGAGACGTCCAGCGCGAGGCGATAGGTCACCTCGGTGCTGCCGTTGCCGAGGTCGCGCAGCGTGTAGGCGCCGTCGAGCGCCCGCAGCATCTTCCCCTCCACGAGGGTCCAGGTGACCTCGTCGTAGCCGTCCCACGTGTAGGCGAGGGTGTACTCGTCCTTGATCGGCGACACGTCGAGCTCGAAGTACACCCGCTCGGCCCAGCCCTCCGGGCCCTCCTCGAGGACGTCGGCGCGCTTCACGCCCTTGGCCCACTCGGGGTACGACTCGAAGTCGCCGATGACCTCCATCACCGACGCCGGATCGGCGTCGACGACGATCGAGGAGGTGGTCTGCTCGGCCACGAAGGAACCCCCTGCGGGTGAGTGAGACGGTGCTGGATCCGGGCTGCGAGCGTACCGGATCGGGGGCGGCGTCCCGACAGCGGTAACCTGCCGCCGAGCCCATGTGCGCCGTGGTGCGAGAAAGTCGACGGCGACCCCAGGACCCCCAGGAGGAACCGTTGCGCGAGTTCGCCACGCCCCTGTCCGTCGAGGTTCCCCGGACCGGGAACCTGACCGACGACGTCGTCACCAACGCCCACGAGGCGGGTGATGCGGTGGTCTTCAGCCGCCGGTCGGACGGGGCCTGGGTCGACGTCACCGCGGCGCAGTTCCTGGCCGAGGTCACCGCCGTGGCGAAGGGCCTCGTCGCCGCCGGCATCGCGCCGGGCGACCGGGTCGCCCTGATCTCCAAGACCCGCTACGAGTGGACCCTGCTCGACTACGCGATCTGGTTCGCCGGCGCGGTCACGGTGCCGGTCTACGAGACCTCCTCGGCGGAG
Source organism: Nocardioides sp. GCM10027114 (assembly GCF_042659625.1). Lineage (NCBI taxonomy): Bacteria > Bacillati > Actinomycetota > Actinomycetes > Propionibacteriales > Nocardioidaceae > Nocardioides > Nocardioides sp. GCM10027114. The sequence continues at coordinate 25,070 of NZ_JBHSSS010000018.1, read as the reverse complement.
CAGGTCGGCTGGATCCTCGAGGACTCCGGCGCCCGCGCGGTCGTGGCCGAGACGGCCGAGCACCTCGCCCGAGTCAACGAGGTCCGAGCCGGGCTCGACCACCTCGAACACGTCTGGTCGCTGGAGGACAACGCGGTCTCCGTGCTGACCAGCCTGGGGGCGGACGTGGCCGACGCCGAGCTCGAGAAGCGACGTACGGCTGCCACCCCGGTCGATCTGGCGACGCTGATCTACACGTCGGGCACCACCGGCAACCCCAAGGGCTGCATGCTCACCCACGGCAACTTCATGTTCGAGCTGGGCGTGGCCGTGGACGAGCTGGCGGAGCTCTTCGACGAGGACGGTGCGGCGACGCTGCTGTTCCTCCCCCTCGCCCACGTCTTCGCGCGAATCATCCAGATCGGCGCGGTCAAGAAGCGGGTCCGGCTGGGCCACAACGCCGACATCAAGAACCTGCTGCCCGACCTGGCCGAGTTCCAGCCGACCTTCATCCTCGCGGTGCCCCGCGTCTTCGAGAAGGTCTTCAACACCGCTTCGCAGAAGGCCACGGCCGACGGCCGTGGCGCGATCTTCGACCGGGCCGCCGAGACCGCGATCGCCTGGTCCCGCGCCGGTGACCGGGGCCGCCGCTCACCGCTGCTGCGCGCCCGGCACGCCCTCTTCTCCAGACTGGTCTACGGCAAGCTGCGCGACGCCCTCGGCGGTCGGTGCCGCTACGCCGTCTCCGGCGGCGCCCCCCTCGGCGAGCGACTCGGCCACTTCTACCGAGGCATCGGCGTCACGGTGCTCGAGGGCTACGGGCTCACCGAGACGACCGCCGCCGTCACGGTGAACACCCCCGAGGCCACCAAGGTCGGCACCGTCGGCCGCCCACTCCCCGGCACCACCGTGCGGGTGGCCGACGACGGCGAGCTGCTCTTCCGCGGGGGCCAGGTGTTTGCCGGCTACTGGGAGAACGAGGACGCCACGGCCGAGGCGCTCGACCGAGACAGCTGGTTCCACACCGGCGACGTCGGCGAGCTCGACGACGAAGGCTTCGTCCGGATCACCGGCCGCAAGAAGGAGATCCTGGTGACGGCCGGCGGCAAGAACGTCGCGCCGGCGGTGCTCGAGGACCGGCTCCGGTCGCACCACCTCGTGAGCCAGTGCATGGTCGTCGGGGACGGCCAGCCGTTCATCGCGGCCCTCGTGACGCTGGACCCCGACGCGGTCCCTGCCTGGGCCGAGGCCCACGGCAAGTCGACGCGGGTGGCCGACCTGGTGGACGACCCCGACCTGCGCGCCGCGATCGGGGCGGCCGTCGAGGAGGCCAACAAGGCGGTGTCCAAGGCCGAGTCCATCCGCAAGTTCACGATCCTCCCCGAGGACTGGACGGAGGAGAGCGGCCAGCTGACCCCCAGCCTGAAGCTCAAGCGGAGCGTCGTGATGCGCGAGTTCCGCGACGACGTGGCCGCGCTCTACCTGCCCTGACAGTCCCCTTCTCCCCCATCGCACCCCCCGCCGGGCCCAGGACCAACGTCCCGGCGGGACCCCTGAGGGCGGTCCCGGTACCCAATAGGCGGTAGGACACCTGCCGAAAGCCCCACGCGGGGATGTGGCCCCGTCCTACTGTTTCCCCGTTGCCAGAGGGTCAGGTCAGCGATACTGATGTGACCCGTGGGACAGGACTGCAGCAGCGGACAGTGCATTGAAGGGGTCTGCCCGGCTGTTGCCCGACGAAGGGGTGCGGACGGATGAACCGGCGCAGGGCTCTACTCATCGCGGCGGTGCTGGTTGCCGTCATGGGCACGACGCTCGTCTTCCTGTACGTGCAGAAGGCGGACGAGCGCGCCCAGCAGCAGTACGACACCGTCGAGGTGCTCCAGGCCGTGGCTCCCATCGAGCCCGGCGAGTCGATCGACGAGGCGGCCAGGGCCGGGAAGCTGGCGATGCAGCCGGTCGCCCAGGCCGACGTGCTGCCCAACCACCAGACGAGCATCGACCCGTTGCGGGGTCTGGTGGCCACCACACGGATCTACCCGGGCGAGCAGATCATCGCCGACAAGTTCGGCGGCGAGGCCCAGGCGGACTCCCCGCTGCAGATCCCCAAGGGAATGATGGCGATCTCGGTGAACCTCACCGACCCGGCGCGGGTGGCGGGCTTCGTCAACCCGGGCTCGGAGGTCGCGGTCTTCCTCAACGGCACGGCCCAGGACGGCCAGCCGTTCACCCGGATGCTGCTGCCGCGGGTGACGGTCCTCGGTGTCGGCTCCACGACGCCCACCACCACGACCACCACGACCGAGGACGGTGAGCAGACGGTCGAAGAGCTGCCTCGCACCCTGCTGACCCTGGCCGTGGAGCAGAAGGACGCCCAGAAGGTGCTGTTCGGGACGAGCAACGGCGAGCTGGCGTTCGGCCTCCTCACCGCCGACAGCACCGTCAAGCCCGATTCCGGCGTCACCGCCGGAGAACTCTTCCAGTGAGTTGATCTGAGATGCCAGTCGTCGTTGACCCCGACAGCGCGACCCTCGAGAAGCTGCTCGCGATGGTGCCGTCCGGCGCCCACGGCGTCGAGGACTACTCGACGCTGGAGGCCTGGCTCGCCAACCGTCCCGACGAGTACGTCGCCCTCCTGGGACCCAACGTCGACAGCGCGGTCGCGCTCAAGCTGGCCGACTCCATGCGGCTCACCCGCCCGTCGACCAGCGTGGTCCTCGTGCGGGACGTCGTGGACACCGGCACGCTGCGCGAGGCGATGCAGGCCGGCGTCCGCGACGTCGTCCCGGCCGACGACGTCGCGGCCATCACCAGCGCGCTGAGCCGCGCGTACGAGCTCTACGTCGCGCTGCGGGGCCCCGGCGGGGCCATCCACTCCGGTCGCCTCGTCACGGTCTTCTCGCCCAAGGGCGGCGTGGGCAAGACGACGATGGCGTGCAACCTCGCCCTGGCGCTGGCCGACAAGGGGACGCGCAAGGTGTGCCTGGTCGACCTCGACCTCGCCTTCGGGGACGTGTCGATCACGTTGCAGCTCTTTCCCAACCACAGCATCGAGCACGCCATCGGGTCCGAGGACGCCCTCGACGCCCAGCTCATCGAGTCGCTGCTGACCCGCCACCCCGACTCGCTGATGGTCCTGGCGGCGCCGAGCCACCCAGACGTCCGCGACCGGGTGTCGCCGGTCCTGGTGTCGCGGATGCTGCGCGGCCTCCGGGAGATCTTCGACATCGTCGTCGTCGACACCGCCCCGGCGTTCGACGAGCAGACGCTCACCGCGCTCGACGAGACCGACGAGTGCGTGGTCGTGGCCACGCTCGACGTGCCGACGCTCAAGAACGTCAAGGTCGCGCTCGAGACGCTCGAGATGCTCAACATCGCCCGCGGCCACCTCCACATCCTGCTGAACCGTGCCGACGACGCCGTCGGCCTCGGGCCGGCCAAGGTGGAGGAGATCCTCGGCCGGGCCGTCGCCGCCCAGGTCGCCTCGTCCATGGACATCGCCGCCGGCACCAACGCCGGCCGCCCGTTCGTGGTCGGCCAGCCGGACCACCCCGCCACCGCGGTGCTGCGCGAGCTCGCGTCGAAGCTGACCGGTGAGCCCGAGGCGCCCCCCGGCGCCGTCAACGGCGGTGGCCGCCGTCGCGCCACCCCAGAGCCCGAGACCGACAAGTCCGGACGCAGGTTCCGGATCCGGAGGTGAAGCCATGAGCAGCCTGTCCGACCGACTCGCCGCTGCCCGCAAGGCCTACGAGGAGGCCGCCGCGGCGGAGGGCACGACCCCGGTCGACGGGGAGGGCTCGGCCGCCCCGGAGGCCGCCGCGCCGTCGTACGACCAGGCGCCCCCGGCCGACCACGCAACGGACCAGGACGTGGCGCCCGGAGGCGGGCGCCGCATCGCCGAGCCGGCGGCCAGCCCGCCGCCGACGCCCCCCACCTCGAGCGGAGCACCCACACCGCCCGCCAAGGCGCCCGCGTCGCCGCTGACGGACGCGATGCGACGCGGCCCCCAGGCCGACCCCGCCGCCGGCGGGCACCGTCGCCCGCTGGGCGCGCAGAACGACAAGGTCGAGGACCTCAAGGCGCGGGTGCACTCCGAGCTGCTGCGGCAGCTCGGCCCCCAGCTCTACGAGTCCGACATGGACCAGATGGAGCTCGAGCAGCGGGTGCGCGGCGTCCTCGGCGACGTGCTCGCGTCGCAGGAGCGCCCGGTCAGCAACAGCGACCGCAACCGCATCACCCAGGAGATCAGCGACGACATCCTCGGCTACGGCCCGATCGAGCCGTACCTCCGCGACCCCGACGTGTCCGAGGTCATGGTCAACGGCCACGACAGCGTCTGGCTGGAGAAGGGTGGCCGGCTGATGCCGGCCCCCGCGACCTTCAGCGACGAGGCTCACCTGCGGCGGACGATCGACAAGATCGTCTCCCGCATCGGCCGCCGCGTCGACGAGTCGAGCCCGATGGTGGACGCCCGCCTCCCCGACGGCAGCCGTGTGAACGCGGTCATCCCGCCGCTCGCCGTCGACGGCTCGGCCCTCACGATCCGCAAGTTCGCCGCCGACCCACTGACGGTGGACGACCTGATCCGCTTCGGCTCGCTGAGCCCCGAGACCGCGGCGTTCCTCGACGCGTGCGTGCGCGGCCGGCTCAACATCATCGTCTCCGGAAGCACCGGTGCCGGTAAGACCACGACGCTGAACGTGCTGTCGTCCTTCATTCCCGGCGACGAGCGCATCGTCACCGTCGAGGACGCCGCGGAGCTCCAGCTCAAGCAGGAGCACGTGGTCCGGCTCGAGTCCCGCCCGGCCAACATCGAGGGCAAGGGCGCGGTCACCATCCGTGACCTCGTCAAGAACTGTCTGCGCATGCGTCCCGACCGCATCATCGTCGGTGAGGTCCGTGACGCCTCGGCGCTCGACATGCTGCAGGCGATGAACACCGGTCACGACGGCTCCATCTGCACGCTCCACTCGAACGGCCCCCGCGACACCCTGGCCCGCATGGAGACCATGGTGCTGATGGCCGGCATGGACCTCCCGGTGCGCGCGATCCGTGAGCAGGTGGCCTCCGCGGTCGACCTGATCGTCCACCAGACACGCTTCAAGGACGGCACCCGCCGCATCACCCACATCACCGAGGTGGAGCGGATGGAGGGCGACGTGATCACCCTCCAGGACGTGTTCGTCTACGACCACTCCGCGGGCTTCGACGGCGACGGCAAGGCGATGGGCCGGATGCGGCCCACCGGGCTTCGACCGAAGTTCCTCGAGAAGATGAACTACGCCAACGTCACCGTCGACCCGATGGTCTTCGTCAAGGACAAGATCTGATGCGCACGACGGGGCGACGGGCCAGCACCGCGATGCGGGCCGCGGCGGCAGTCCTGGCCGGCGCCGCGGTGGCGATGGCCCCTGCCGTCGCCGTGGCGGCGGACAAGGCGGACGGCGAGGCGTCCATCAGCTACGTCGAGGCCGAGGACGGCACGCTGCAGGTGCTCGTCACCGTGCCGCCGGGCTCGGAGGTCGACCTCGACGGCGTCACCGTCACGGTCGACGGCGCCGAGGCGGAGGCCACGGCCGAGCCGGCGGGCGAGGCCGAGGTCCAGCGGACCACGATCCTCACCATCGACACCAGCCAGTCGATGCAGGGCACCCGCTTCGACGCGGCCAAGTCTGCGGCGCTGACCTTCCTCCAGACCGTCCCCGACGACGTCGAGGTCGGCATCGTCTCGTTCGCCGGCGAGGTCACCGAGGAGCTGGCGCCCACGACCGACCGCGACGCCGCTCGCGACGTGGTCTTCCAGCTCGAGCTCACCAAGCAGACCAGGCTGTACGACGGCCTCCTGGCCGGCATCGAGGCGGCCGGCTCCGAGGGCCAGCGCACCATGCTCGTCCTCTCCGACGGCGCCGACACGAGCGACACCGAGCTCGCCGAGGTCGAGAGCACGCTGGCCGAGTCCGGCGTCCTGCTCGACGTCGTCGCGCTCGACCAGTCGGGCAAGGCACGCGCCGCGCTCCAGCGGCTCACCGACGCCGGCAACGGCCAGGTCATCGACGCCGACGCCGGCGCCCTGGCCGCAGCCTTCGACCGCAAGGCCGCCGACCTCGCGAGCCAGATCCTGGTCACCGCCGAGGTCCCCGACTCCATCACGACCGCGGAGGCCACGCTCGCCGTGACTCTGCCCACCGCGAGCGGGACGCTCACTGCCGAGGCCTTCGCCGAGGTGGGCGCGGCGCCTCCCCCCGAGGGCACCCTCGAGGAGTCGGGCGGAGTCCTCGACAACCTCGTGCCCGGAGCGATCTGGCTCTACGTCGGTCTCGGCGCCCTCGGCTTCGGACTGCTCGCGATGCTGGCGCTGCTGGTCCCGCTCCCGGTCAGGAAGCTCTCGCCGGCCGAGCGTGCCGCGCTCTACACCGACAAGGTGTCCGGCCGGACGCCCACCCACGTGGGCGGCCTGGCCGAGCAGGAGCAGGCCCTCGACCAGGCCAAGAAGCAGGTCGAGAAGGTCCTCAAGCACAGCACGTCGCTCGAGACGAAGATCATGAACCGGCTGGAGGGCGCCGGCAGCGCGCTCAAGCCCGCCGAGTGGCTGCTGCTGCACATCGGCGTCTTCATCGCGGCCGGCACCCTCGGCATCCTGCTCGGCGGCGGCAGCCTCATCACCGGTGTGCTCTTCATGATCTTCGGCGCGATCGGGCCCTGGCTCTACCTCGGCTTCCGTCGCAGCCGTAGGCGCAAGAAGTTCGAGTCCGCGCTGCCCGACACCCTGCAGCTCATGTCCGGATCGCTCGCAGCCGGCCTCTCGCTCGCGCAGTCGGTCGACACGATCGTCCGCGAGGGCGGCGAGCCGGTGTCCTCGGAGTTCAAGCGTGTGCTCATCGAGACGCGGCTCGGAGTTTCGCTCGAGGATGCCCTGGAGGGACTGGCCGAGCGGTTCGAGAGCAAGGACTTCGCGTGGGTCGTCATGGCGATCAAGATCCAGCGCCAGGTCGGCGGCAACCTCGCCGAGCTGCTGGACACCGTCGCTGCGACCATGCGCGAGCGGGAGTACATGCGCCGACAGGTCGCCGCGCTCGCCGCCGAGGGCAAGCTCTCGGCGTACGTCCTCGCGGGCCTGCCGCCCGCGTTCATGCTCTACCTGCTGGCCGCGAAGCGTGACTACGTGATGGTCATGTTCACCGACCCGCTCGGCTGGATGATGCTGGGCGGCGCGGCGGTGATGCTCGGAGTCGGTGGCTTCTGGATGAGCCGCCTGGTGAAGGTGGAGGTCTGACATGACCCTGTTGTTCATCATGGGGGTCGGGCTCGTGTTCGCCTCGATCGTGCTGCTGGCCACGGCCATGCCGGTCCCCGAGAAGCAGGGACTGCACCGGTCGTTGGCGGTCCTGCAGCAGATGACCGACGTGCCGAAGGAGCTGACCCGCGAGCTCGACCAGCCGTTCGGCGAGCGCGTCCTCGCGCCGCTCAGAGCTCGGGCCCTTCGGATCGGGCGACGCCTCACGGGCGCCGACACGGACGCGCGGCTGCGACACAAGCTCGACCTGGCCGGCAACCCTGCCGGCTGGACGCCGGACGGCATGGTGACGGCCAAGGTCCTCGCTGCGGGCATCGGCCTCATGGCCGGCGGTGCGGTGGGGTTCCTGATGGATCTGTCCCCCAGCATGCGAGTCGTCGCCGTCGCCGGTGGCCTGGCCCTCGGTTACCTCGGGCCCAATCTGTACCTCTACCAGCAGGCCTACGAGCGCGCGGAGAAGATGCAGCGCGAGCTGCCGGACGCGATCGACCTGCTGACCATCAGCGTCGAGTCGGGCCTCGGCTTCGACGCGGCGATCCAACAGGTCGCGCGCAACACCGAGGGGCCGCTCGCCGACGAGTTCTCCCGGGTCCTCAAGGAGATGCAGATCGGACAGGGCCGCGCCGAGGCGCTGCGCGCCCTGGCCGACCGGACCAACGTCCAGGACGTCCGCACCTTCGTCAGCGCGATGGTGCAGGCGGACTCGTTCGGCATCCCGATCGGCCAGGTGCTGCGGGTCCAGTCGTCGGAGATCCGCGTCAAGCGCCGCCAGCGCGCGGAGGAGAAGGCCCAGCAGGTGCCGGTCAAGATCACCATCCCGCTGATCTTCTGCATCCTGCCCTGCCTCTTCATCGCGGTGATGGGGCCGGCGGTCATCAACATCATGGACAGCTTCAGCGGATAGGGACTTCGTGACGCCGCACCCGCACCTGCCGCACCTCGTCGTGGGCGGCCGCGTCTTCGGACTGCTGCTGCTCACGACGCCGCTGCTGTGGTCGCGCGACGCGATGGCCGCGCTGGCGCTGCTGGCGGTCGCTGCAGTGTGGCTGGCAACCTCGGCCGCCGAGTGGCTCGGCGTGCGGCGTACGCCGTTGCTGGTAGCCGACGCCGCCGCCATCGGCACGGTGGCCGCGCTGGCGCTGGACGCCACGATCGCGGTGCTGGGCGCGCTCGCCATCCCGCCCTTCACGGCTGCCCTGCGGCGGGGACCGCGCGGAATGCTGCTGGCCCTGTCCGCCGAGCTGACCACGCTGGTGGCGCTGGCCCTGTGGCTGCGCGGCGGACTCTCGGAGCTGGAGGGCACCGGCGCCGTCACCTGGGCAGTGACCGGACTCGGACTCGGCCTCATCGGCAGCTTCGTCCGCACCACCGGCCAGTCCACGGCTGACCCGCTCGCGCCGTACCGCCTGGCGCAGTCGCTCATCCGCAGGCTGATCGGGCTGTCCGGCGACCTGTCCTCCGGGCTCGACGCCGAGACCGTGGCGACCTCGGTGGTCGGCGCGGTGAAGGACGAGCTGCCGGTCGCCTTCGCCGCCATCCACGTTCCTCGGGAGAAGGGACTGGCACCCCTCCTGACGGAACCTGGTGGGACCCCGGGTGAGATCGAGACCCTCCTCGGGCTGGGCGAGACGGCCCTGGCGAGCGGTCGGCCCGTGGTCAGCGGCCGGACGTTCGCGTTCCCGCTGATGACCGACGCCGGGCCCGTCGCCGTCGTGTCCGGACTGACCCCCGACACCCTGGATCTCGACCAGGCGGCTGCCGCCGAACGGCTCGCCACGCTCTCGGAACGCCTGGAGCCGGCGGCGGTCCACCTCGACACGGCGCTCCTCTTCGCAGCGCTGCGCGACACGGCCACCCGCCACGAGCGGCACCGGCTGGCCCGCGAGATGCACGACGGCGTCGCCCAGGAGATCGCGTCCCTCGGGTACGCCGTCGACGGCCTGGCCGCCACGGCGGCCGACGGCAGACAGCGCGACGAGCTCCAGGCCCTGCGCCGCCGCATCACCGATGTGGTCGCCGAGGTGCGTCGGTCCGTGCAGACGCTGCGCACCGACATGGGAGGCAGCCCCAGCCTGGGCGCGGCGATCGGCTCGCTGGGCCGGCACCTCAGCGACAGCTCCGGGATCCCCATCATCGTGACCGCGGACGAACGCCCGACCCGGCTGCGTGCCGAGGTCGAGGCGGAGCTGCTGCGCATCGCCCAGGAGGCGATGACCAACGCGGTCCGGCACTCCGACGCCACACGCATCGAGGTGACCTGCCGGGTGGACGCTCCGACCGCCGAGATCAGCGTGCGCGACGACGGTGCCGGGCTCCGACCGGGCCGCAAGGACTCCTTCGGGCTCGAGATCATGCGCGAGCGCGCCCGGCTGGTCGGCGCCGAGCTCGAGATCGAGCGGGCCCGCCCGCACGGCACCCTCGTGTCGGTCCGGCTGGCACCGTCGACCGCAAGACCCTCCGCACCCTCCTCCACGACAGGAGTCTCGGCATGAGCGACGCGCAGAGCAGCACCACCCGGGTCCTGGTCGTCGACGACCACGACCTGATCCGGGACGGCCTCGTGGGCGTCTTCGGCCGCGAGCCCTCGATGGAGGTGGTGGGGGCGGCCAAGACCGTGCAGGAGGCAATGGCGCTCCACGCCGAGACCTCCCCCGACGTGGTGGTCACCGACCTCCAGCTCCAGGACGGCACCGGCCTCGACATCGTCCGGGCGGTGCGCCGCACCAGCGCCGCCGCCGGGGTGGTCGTCCTCACGATGCACTCCGGCGACGAGCAGATCTTCGCGGCGATGGAGGCCGGCGCCTCGGCGTTCGTCGGCAAGGACGCGCCCTCGACCGAGGTGGTCAAGGCCGCCCGGCACGCCGCGGTGTGCCCCCGGAGCTTCCTGTGCGCCGGGCTCGCCGAGGCCGTGATCCGCCGTACCAACCTCGACTCCACGCGGCTGACGGACCGCGAGCACGACGTGCTGGTGCTGCTCGCCGACGGCCTGAGCGCCGCGGAGATCGGCACCCGGCTGCACCTGTCGGAGTCGACGGTGAAGTCGCACGTCGGGCACATCTACCAGAAGCTCGGGGCCACCAACCGGGCCCAGGCGCTCGTCACGGCCATGCGGATCGGGCTGCTGTCGAGCCTGGGCTGACACGCCCACCCTCTGACGCACATCGGCCGGTGGAGCGACGCGCGGAGCGACGCGCGGAGCGAGCGAGAATGCCTCAGCATTCTTCGCGCCCTGCCTATTCTGAATTACTGGGTCGCGCTTTTCGCATTCTTCTGCGCAAGCAGATCATTTGATATCGCGAGCGCAATTCCTCGCATCATCGGCAAACACTTACCCAATCTGGGTGATGACAGGCCGCCCGGGTTCTGCAAAGTGCTTTTGACCTGCAGGAATGCCCTCACTCAACCGGTAGCTGGCCGTAGTCAGTTCGGGCTAGAGACGTGTGCACGGATGCCTGATCGCATGGATTCTCGACCTGGCCCAGAATTGAACGCAGAGGGGCCAGACGGGTCCCGCTCCCGAACTGTAGTGGGGACACAAAGGAGAAGGAAATGCTTGACTACCTGCGTATTGTTCTGGCCGCTCGTACTGCTGACCGCGACGAGCGCGGCGCCTCCGCCGTGGAGTACGGTCTGCTCATCGCCGGCATCGCGGCGCTGATCGTGGTCGTCGTGTTCGCCTTCGGCGGCCAGCTCGAAGGCGTCTTCGAGGACACCTGCAAGAGCGTCGCCCAGTCGACGACCTGCTGATTGCGGCAACGCGCCACGGGAGGCGGGACCAGCGGGTCCCGCCTCCCGTGGCGCTGTCTACCCATCTCTCCTAGTCCGATCGGACTAGAGGAGTCGGGCCGAGCAGCGGATCCCGCCCTGGCACCGGGTGCAGCAGAGTGTGGCCCCGTGAGGTCCGCCGGACCTCGGCCGCGCTCCCCACGGGCGCCGCCTCCCTCGGGACAAGGAGACCCCAGTGCTCGACTACCTCCGCATCATGCTTGCCTCTCGCCTCCGTGACGAGCGCGGCGCCTCGGCCGTGGAGTACGGCCTGCTGATCGCCGGCATCGCGGCCCTGATCGTCATCGTCGTCTTCGCCTTCGGCACGCAGCTCGAGAGCGTCTTCAGCGACACCTGCAAGAGCGTCGCCTCTTCAACCACCTGCTGATGTGCGAGCAGGAGCGGCGGCGCTCGAGGGTTCCTCCTCGGCGCCGCCGCTCTCCGCTTCTTCGGCAACGAGCCGCGCCACCCGGCATGACCGGCGCTGTACGACCGCAGCACGAGGCATAGCACGGAGTGGCTAGGCGACTCCCCACGAACGTCCGTAGCCCCGGCACGCCGCCGCGCCGGACGATGGGAGAACACCACGAAAGTGGGCGTTCGGATCGAGGAGACGCCATGACTGACCCAGGACCCCAGTCTGCCCCCGGGGGCGGGGAGACCCGCCGGCGGACCGAGCGTGGCGCCAGCGCCACCGAGTACGCGCTCCTGGTCAGCGGCATCGCGGCGGTCATCGTGCTCGTGGTCTTCGCCTTCGGAGACACTCTCCTCGGGATGTACGACGACACCTGCGACAGCGTGGTTTCGCATGCCAACGGTGGCAGCTGCTAGCTCGCGGGCAGCTCCTGCGGCAGGCCTTCGTACGACCGGGCCAGGCCAATCCGCTGCAGCGACGTCGGGTGGCTCCCGAACCAGAAGTGCGACCACGGCGGCGGCGTCGGGTCCGACAGCGACCGGATCGCCAGCTGCCGCTGCATCTCGATGAACGCGCCGGGGTCCCCGGTCACCTCCAGCGCGACGACGTCGGCGCGCAGCTCCACCTGACGGCTGAGGCTGCTCTGGACCGGGCTCGCGACGAAGCCTGCGACCACGGCCAGCGCCAGCACGAACGGCACGACCGCGGGATCCGCCATGGTCAGGCCCCGGCGACGCCCCCACGCGCCGACGACCAGGGCGCCGAGGCCCACGGCGAGGGCAACACCAAGGGCCCCGAGCGTCGAGCCGACCAGCACGTCGCGGTGGCGGGCGTGCGCGAGCTCGTGGGCGACGACGGAGAGCGCCTGCTCCTGGGGCAGGTCGTCCACGAGGTTGTCGTAGACCACCACCCGACGGGTGTCCCCCAGTCCCGAGACGTAGGCGTTGAGCGTGGTCGTCCGGCGTGACGCATCGGCCACGAGGACCTCGTCGACGTCGACCTGCTCGCGCTCCGCGAGCTCGAGGATCTGCGTCCGCAGCGAGCCCTCGGCGAGCGGCTCGAAGTCGTTGAAGAGCGGCTCCACGACCACCGGGTAGGCGTACGAGCCTGCCAGCACGAGCCCCGCGAGGACTCCCCCGGCGACCGCCGGCCAGCCGCGACGCCACCGTCGCGCCGAGCCGACGAGGACCAGCAGCACCACGGACACCATCGCGATCTCGACGGCCTGTCCCCGTGCCACGTCGAGGAGCCAGGCAGGCACGTCCTGCGTGGACAGCCCGTTGGCGACGAGATGGCGGTGCATCAGCAGCCCGAAAGGAAGGGTGACGACCCGGCCGAGCAGCGTCAGAGCGACGACGGCGAGCAAGACCTGCACCCACCACCTCCCCGGCAGCCGCTGCACGAGCCGCCGACCCGTCGAGGTGAAGCCCAGCCAGCAGGCCACGGCCGACGCCAGCAGGTAGGAGCTCCACGACCAGGTACGGGCCCAGCGGGAGAACTCCTCCGCCCGTGCGACCTGGTCGGCCGAGAACACGCTCGCCGCGGAGGCGGGTTCGGGAGTGCCGCCGGCCACCGGCGACCACGGGACGAGCAGCGCGGCCAGCAGGACGAACGCGACGCCCGAGGCCGCGACCACGAGGAGGGCGGTGCGTCGGTCGGGCATCACCCGGACAAGTCTGTCAGGAAGGCCCGCCAGCGCCGCGTGAGCTCGGCCTCCCCGAGCCCGAAGCGCGCCCGGAGCGCCTCCTCGACCGGGTCACCGGACTGCACGTCGCGGTAGAGGCCGACCAGTTCCGCCTCTCCCCCGAGGTCGGCGAGCAGGCGGCACGCCAGCCAGGCCGCCTCGTAGGACGCTCCGAGGTGGGTCTCGGCGGTGTCGAACTCGGTCTGGCCGGGCAGTGCCTCGGGCGGCCCGTCCCGACGCACCTGCCGGATCACCTGGCCGGCCGTCACGGACAACGGCAGCCGGACGTCCCGCAGCGCCACGTAGTCGGCGAAGCCCTCGAGCAGCCAGAGCGGCATCGTGGACAGGGCGGCGTCGGTCGCGACGTGGACGGCCTCGTGGCTCATCACCACCTGGGCGCCGCGCGGCTGGAGCCGGCCGTAGACCTCGGGGTTCACGAACACGTGGACGGGTGCGTCCCCCGTCAGCGAGCCGTCGACGCTCGTGGTCACCGCGGCGATGCGGTCGTAGGTGCCCGGGTCGGCCGCCAGGGACCGGTGCAGGGCCCCGGAGCTCGACGGCACCTCGACCACGAGCCCGCCTTCCCATTCGCCGAGCACGGCCCGCACCGCGGGCACGGCCGTGCGCACGCGGCGATCGAGCCGGTCGGCCTGCGCCCTGCCCCCGTCGACGAGCAGCAGGTGGTCCGCGGACCGGCGCACCTCCACGCCCGGGGACATCCAGACGGGTGATCTGCCCTCGCCTGCCCGGCTCCCGCCGATGCCACTGATCGCGACCGTGTCCGTTGTGTCCCCCGCACCGTCCGTGTCGCCAGTGTCGCCGGTGAAGCGGAAGCTCACCTCGGTGCGCGCCGGCCGGGCGTCGAAGCCGGCGAACGCCCAGGTCGTCGCCACCGCCGCGGACCAGGCCCCCTCGGCGTCGACACCGCCGAGCTCGTCCACGTAGCGCAGCGAGAAGCCCTCGACCCCGGCCTCGCGTGCCGTGGTCACGAGCCCGGTGAGCAGCCGGCGGGCCCTGCGGTCCCCGGCCGGTGCCAGGTCGGCGGCCGCGCGGGTGTCTCCGGTCCGGACGGCCTCCTCCAGAGACTGCAGGACGGCGGACGCCTCGCCGGCGGGGGCACCCGCAGGTGCCGTCTCGGGTGGCGTGGCGACGTACGGGTCGTCGACGACGCGCCAGACCACCAGCCCCGCGACCAGCGCCAGGGACAGCGAAAGGCCGGCCACCCACCAGCGTGGGCGACCGGCCTTTGCGCGAGCCGGATCAGCCAGGGCGCACGGCCCCGGTGTACGGCATCGAGTAGAGCCCCGCGACCTCGACGCCCGTGCTCGGGTTGGCCGCGTGGACGATCATGCCGTTGCCGATGTAGATGCCGACGTGGCTGATCGGGTTGTAGTAGAAGACGAGGTCACCGGGCTGCAGCTGGCTCGCGGCAACGCGCGGGCCGGAGCTGTACTGGGCGCTCGAGGAGTGGGGCAGCGAGACGCCGGCCTGGCGCCAGGCCATCATCGTGAGGCCCGAGCAGTCGAAGGCGTCCGGACCGGCGGCGCCGTAGACGTAGCGATCGCCGACCTGGGCGCGGGCGTAGTTGACGGCCGCGGCCGCGCGACCCGAGACGGGGACGCTCTCCGGCATCCGCTCGCTGCTCCGGGAGGCGAGCATCCGCTCCCGCTCCTCCGCCTCGAGCCGGTCGAGGAGCGCCTCGGCCTCGGCGAGCTTCTCCTCGACGGTGGCCTTCTCGCGGGCGAGCTGGGTCTCGACGCTCTCGACGCTGTCGAGGCGCTTCTCGGTGGCGTCCTGGCGCAGGCCGAGCGCGGTGCTCTCGCGGCTGTAGTCGTCGAACAGCTGGCCCTGCAGGTCCTGGTAGGCCGACACGGTGGAGAGCTGGGCGAGGAACGTCTTCGGGTCGTCGGAGACCACGACCTGGCCCACCGTCGACAGGCCCTCGCCCTGGTACTGGCGCAGGACCGACTCGAGCACCTGCTCGCGCACGCCCTCGAGCTGCTTTCCCTGGCGGCGCTCGTCGGCCTTGAGGGTGCGCAGGTCCTGGCGCAGGTCCGTGAGCTCGAGCCTGGCGTCGTTGTAGCGCTCCTGGGCGACCTCGGCCTCGTGGTAGAGCCGGTCGACGGTCGCGCGGACGTCGTCGATGTCGGGCTCGGCCTGGGCGGTCCCGGGGACCAGTCCCACGCCGGCGGCCAGGGTCAGCGCGGACACGGCAGTGATGAGTCGCTTCCGTCCGTTGGGCACGAGCGGGCGGTCTCCTTCGACGTCGTACGCCTACCGGGTGAGCTGACGGGTTCGGGCACGACCGGCCCTACGCCTGCTCCTCGGTGGCGCGTGAGCGCCCCCGCCTCGCGGGCGATTCACCCCAGGGGGAAGTGGGTCCCCGGCTCTCGGGCCACCCCGAAGTGGCCCCAGACTCGGCGCGGCGCCCGCGCGGATCCGGTCTGATCCACTGCCACGGGCACCTGAGTCCCACACCCTAGTCGGGCCGCCGGGAGGTCTCCAAGTCCCCCCACCGGACCACGCGAAGTGGCCTTCCCCACGTCGCGCCCTTGCGGTGCAGCGACGGCTCGTCCCGTGGTCAGGCGGACTCGACCTCGGGGCCGTCGAGCGGCTGGACGAGCCGCAACGGTGGCACCAGGCCGCCCGCGGCCAGGGCGTCGAGGGCGCGCCGCTCCTCGTCGTCGAGGGTCAGCTCGGGCGGGGGCCCCAGCAGCACCGTCACCACGCAGTCGTGGCAGGCCAGGCCCCGCACCACGCACGTGTCGCAGTCGATTCGTGTCGTCATGCGGGGGACGCTGCCAGCGACCACCGACACGCCGGGCCGCCACGACCCCTGGCCGGCGTGTCGCGCCCGAGTCGGGCCTGCGCGTCAGCCGCCCGCGAGCAGGTCGGCCAGCACCGACGCCGGCACCACGCGTGCCCCCGCGCGCGCCACGTCCCGACCCAGCGCGGCGTCGGTGGTCACGACCACCAGCACCCGCCCCTCGGGCTCGGCGGCGACGAGGTCGCGGATCACGTCGTCGGCGATCACGCCCTCCGGGCTGAAGCGCACCCGGACCCCGCGCGGGGCCGCCACGACAGGCCGGGCTGTTGTCGTGGCGGCTGCGTCGAAGATCACCGTCGTGTCGGCGCCGGTGCGCGCCACCAACGGAGCGAGGCCGTTGACCAGACGGTTGCGCTGCGCCTCGAGGGAGGCGGACGGGAACGCCGTCTTGCTCACGTTGTACCCGTCGACGACGAGGCGGGCCCGGGGAAGTGCGAGGGTCTGCTCGAGCATCGCCGGGCTCAGGATCGTGCGGTCGCCGGCACCGCCGGCCGTGTCCGCGCGCTCGAGCTCCGCCTCGACCCGGTCGGCCGGGGCACCGGGGACAGCAGGAAGGGAGAGCTCGCGCCGGAGACCTCCGGCGGCCTCGACCAGGGTGTCGAGGAGCAGCCTGGCCCGGATGGTGACCTCCTCACGGTCGGCGCGGGCGCTCCGGCGCGCCTGCTGGGCCTCGGCCTGCAGCCGCTCGAGCTGCGCGCGGAGCTGCCGGACCTCCCGGTCGCGGTCCGCGAGCGCGCTCTCGACCTCCGCCCGGGCCTCCGCCACCCGGACGTCGAGGTCCTCGGCGGTGACCGCGCTCTCCCGCAGCACCGAGCGCGCCTCGCCGAGCTTGCGGCGGAGCGAGGCGTTCTCCGCCTTGAGGTCGGCGAGGCCCTCGCGATGCCGGGTCCGCGCGTCGCGCAGCGCGCGCTCGGCCGTCTCCGCGCGGCTGCGCCACCGCTCGACCTCGGCGTCGGGCGCGGAGGTGCTGCTCGCCACCAGCCGCTCGACGGACGCCTCGAGGAGGGACTCCCAGCCCTCGGGTCGCAACAGCCACGCGAGGGCCGCGAGCTCGACCGGGTCGGCGTCGTCCGGGGCCGCCGCGAGGTCGGCGGGCGGGGTCGCCTGCGTGGCCCCGACCTGGAGTGCGACGCGTTCCCGGAAGTCGTCGTCCTCGAGGGCGGCGGAGATCGCAGACGCGCCGAGCCGGGCGCGGCGCGCAGGGGCGAACTCCGCCACCTTGCGCAAGGGGACCGGCAGCCGCGCGACGCCGGGCAGCGCCTCCGCCGTCAGCGCCACCACGCGGGCCGTGACGGCTCCGGGAAGCTGCGCCAGTGGTACGCCGGGAGCACCGGTGGTCTCGCCGGACACGTCGTCGCGCCTCAGGCCGACGGGCCCTGGCCCGGACTCGCGCCCACTGATCCGGCGGCTCCGTCGGTCGGGTCGGCTCCGTCGGCCACGTCGGTCCGCGCGACGACCTCGACGGCGTCACTGCGACCGCACCAGCGGCAGGTCACCTGCTCGACCGACTCCTCGCGGAGCTCGGTGTCCTCGACCTCGTGGTCGCCGGCGAGGTCGAAGTGCCAGAACTCGGTAGTCCGGCGGGTCCGGGTGACGTCGAAGCGGGTGAGGTTCCCGCACGCGCCGCAGCGCCAGCGCTGGTCGGCCTCGGGGATCACTGGGCTCATGGGGCTCACTGGGCTCACGGTGGCCTTTCCTGGTCGTCGGGCCCTCGGGCTGTCGGATCCACCCTATTCCGCGCGCCCTCACGGGCATTGTCGGCGCGCACATCTAGCGTCGGTGGACGTGAGCAGCGCAGTACCCGTCCTGGTCCCGGACACGACGTCCCGGTGGGAGTCGCAACGCTCCTTCGACGAGCTGGGCCGCCCCCTGCGGGACCTCACGTTCTGCGTGGTCGACCTCGAGACCACCGGCGGCTCCGCCCAGGGCGGGTCGCGGATCACCGAGATCGGCGCGGTCAAGGTGCGCGGCGGCGAGGTGCTCGGCGAGTTCCAGACCCTGGTCAACCCGCACACCGAGATCCCGGCCTTCATTGCCGTCCTCACCGGCATCAGCAACGCGATGGTCGCCGACGCGCCCGCGATCGAGTCGGCGCTGCCGGCGTTCCTCGAGTTCGCCGAGGGCTGCGTGCTGGTGGCCCACAACGCGCCCTTCGACATCGGCTTCCTGAAGTACTTCTGCGAGCAGCAGGGCCGGCCGTGGCCGCGGTTCGAGGTGCTCGACACCGCCAAGCTGGCCCGACGGGTGGTGACCCGCGACGACGCGCCCAACTGCAAGCTGTCGTCACTGGCGCGGGTCTTCAACTCGACCACGACCCCGAACCACCGGGCCCTGTCGGACGCGCGGGCCACCGTCGACGTGCTGCACGGGCTGATGGAGAGGCTCGGGGGCCTCGGCGTCCAGACCCTGGAGGAGCTGCAGACGTTCTCCTCCCGGGTGACCACCGCGCAGCGCAAGAAGCGCCACCTCGCCGAGGTGCTCCCCCACGCCCCCGGCGTCTACCTCTTCCGTGACGACCGCTCGCGGGTGCTCTACGTCGGCACCTCCCGCGACCTGCGGACGCGGGTGCGCTCCTACTTCACCGCATCCGAGACCCGCTCGCGCATGGGCGAGATGGTGGGGATCGCGGCGACCGTCACCGGCATCGAGTGCGCGACGCCGCTCGAGGCGCAGGTCCGCGAGCTCCGGCTCATCGCCGAGCACAAGCCACGCTACAACCGCCGGTCGCGCTTCCCCGAGAAGGTCCACTTCCTCAAGCTGACGCGCGAGCCCTGGCCGCGGCTCTCGCTCGTCCGGCGGGTGCTCGACGACGACGCCGACTACCTCGGGCCGTTCTCCTCGCGGAAGGCCGCCGACCGGTGCCTCGCGGCGCTCCACGACACGTTCCCCGTCCGGCAGTGCTCCGACCGGCTCGGCCGGGAGCCGTCGCGCTCGCCGTGCGCGCTGGCGGACATGGACCGCTGCCTCTCGCCCTGTGACGGGTCCGCCGACCCCGCGGCGTACGCCGCCCTGGTGCGCAGGCTGCGCGACGCACTGCTGCGCAACCCCGACGACGTCGTGGAGACCATCAACGAGCGGATGGCCGCGCTGGCGGCCGAGGAGCGGTTCGAGGAGGCCGGGAGCCACCGCGACCGGCTTGCCGCGTTCGTGCGCGCCGCAGCGAGGACGCAGCGGCTGAGCGCACTCACGCGCTGCCCCGAGGTGGTCGCCGCCCGCCGCGAGGACGACGGCCGCTGGGCGGTCCACGTCATCCGGTTCGGCCGGCTCGCCGCGGCGGGCTGCATCCCGCCCGGCGCCGACGCCCACCAGTTCGTCGCCGAGCTCAAGGCCGGCGCCGAGACCGTCCGGAGCGCGCCCGGCCCGGTGCCCGCGGCCAGCGCCGAGGAGACCGAGAAGGTACTGCGCTGGCTCGAGTCCCCCGGGATCCGGCTCGTCGAGGTCGAGGGCGAGTGGACCTGCCCCGTCGGCGGCGCCACCCGCCACCTGGCGCTCCACGACGCGGTCAACCAGTCGCGGCTGACCCTGGTGCCCTTCGACGACCGGCGCAACGTGGCCACCGTGCACCAGCCCGCACGCTAGGGCTGGCGTTAGGCTCCGCCCATGATCACCGCCATCGTGTTCGTCAAGGCCGACGTCGCCCGCATCCCCGAGGTCGCCGAGCAGATCGCGGCCCTCGACGGTGTCAGCGAGGTCTACTCGGTGACCGGCCAGATCGACCTCATCACCCTGGTGCGGGTGCGCGACCACGACGACGTGGCGGCCGTGATCGCCGACAAGCTCAACAAGGTGCCGGGCGTGACCTCGACCGAGACCCACATCGCCTTCCGCGCCTACAGCCAGCACGACCTCGAGTCGGCGTTCTCACTCGGTCTCGACTGACCCCAGGCGTGCGTGCACGTCGAACCATCCCCCCATGTCCCGGCCGCGGGCCTGCGCGTACCGCTGACGCACCGCAACCACGGGCGGCAGGTTGTAGACCGCCTTGACCTGCCGGTGAAAGCGGCCCAGTGGAAGCCCCAGGATCCTGCCGGACTCGGCGTATGTCGCCCGTGCCCGCTGTTGCCGACCGATCTCGATCAGCCGCTGGGAGATGGCTTCTGCTCTCTGCCACTCGCCGGGAGCCTCCCGACCGAACGGGCCCGACATCTCGTGGGTGAACCGGGCGTCCACGTACCTTCCCTCGAGCGCCGGGAAAGGACAGCGGACGGACGGGTTCAGTGCTTGGTTCACCAACTTGAAGTCGCGGTACCCACTCTGCGAGAGGAGCTCGATGAGGTCTTCCGTACCGGTGGGGTCAGAGACATCCGCCTCGAAGGACACGAGCTCGGGCCGGTGCTCCATGCCGCACAGGCTTTCGATGCACAGCCGATCTGCTCCCTCGATGTCGACCTTCACGTAGTAGGGCACAGGAAAGGGCGAGAGCAAACCTGCGAAGGTGTCGCTCGGGACCCGCAACCGCTCGACGTCCGCGCCCAGGGCAGATCCGGCACGCTCGGCCCGGATGGAGCCCCAGCCCTCGATGGAGCTGGCGTAGAAGTCGACCTCACCGGGTTCCTCGGCAACGGCAACGTTGAGCACGACGAGTCTCCCCTCGGCGATGGCCGCCGAGAACCGTAGCTCGGCCTCCGCGGTCAGCCGCGGGTCCGCCTCGATGGCCACGACTCGGAACCCTTTGCGGAGGTAGAAATCGGTGTCATCGCCGCGATGCATCCCGACATCGACGATCAGGCGGTCGGTCACTTGGTCGCTCCTTCGGGTAACGGACTGGAAAGCAGCCTTTGATGCGCCCAGCGCTGCATCGGCCGGGGTAGCTTCCGGTAGCCGTTCCTCACCGCCAGATTGGCCACCATCCGGCGGCGGGTGACAAGCCCGTAGCTGTGCAGGTTGCGCTGCAGAGCTAGTTCCGCCCGGCGAGCCGCCCGGGAGCTACGCCGATCCAGGGTCAGGTCGCCGACCCGGAACCTGACGAGGGGCTCAGCGAGGTTGTGCGCTCGAGCGCCGGCCGCCAGCATGCGGGCCACCAGGTCGTAGTCCTCCAGGAAGGGCAGGTCGCGGTACCCGCCCACCGCCACCGCAGCTTGCCGCCGAATGAACATGGTGGGGTGGTTCACGGGGTTGTTGAAAGCCGCACGACGAAGTATCTGGTCGTGCGTCTCCGGCAACAACCTGATGCTCTCCCCCGGCCAGCAATCCGAGAACTCGAGCATGGCCGCTCCCACCACATCGAATGACCCCGCCTCCAAGGCCTCGCGCTGACGGGCAAAACGACGCGACAGCGAGATGTCGTCCGCGTCCGCGATCGCTACGAGCGCGCAGTCCGTCGACATGAGTGCCGCCTGGCGGGCGGGGCCGGATCCCGATTTGGCCGGCAGTGCGATTCGACGCAGCGGCAGCATGGGAGACGCATACTTCTCAAGGACGTCGTAGAGCTGGCGGGTGAGCGCCCCGTCCTCCGCCACGATCACCTCCTTCGGGCGGAGGGTCTGATCGCAGAGGCCTCCCAGGGCTTGATCGAGATGGTCTGGGTCAACCTGGTCGTACACCGCCATGATGGCGGCGACATCGCTGTTGCTGGTGTCCATCGACATCTCCTGGTCGCACCGATTCGCACCGCCACACTAGACATCGACATCGCTTCACGCGGCAGTTCAGCCCCGAGCCTTTGGTGCATCCTCCGATCGGACCATTGATGTTGGTCCAAAATGACCAGGGTCGACGGGACAGAAGGGCAGAGTCGCGCAATCTGGTCCTGCGACCGCCGCTCCGCACCTAGCCTCGGGGAGAACGGAGGAGGCGAAGTGGTGGGGATCTCAAGTGCTGCGGTCCTGATTCCTGTGTTCAACGAGGCCGCGATGATCCATGAGGTCGTTGCCAAGGTGCGCTGTGGCTTCGACTTGGTGGTGTGCGTCGACGACGGCAGCTCCGACGACTCCGCTCGTGCCGCCGAGTCTGCTGGCGCGACCGTGGTGCGGCACTCCGTTAACCTCGGGCAGGGCGCGGCGCTACGCACGGGATTCGACCTGCTCGCCACTCGCCGCGACCTCGAGCACGTCGTCACTTTCGACGCCGACGGGCAGCATCGCGTCGAGGATGCGAAGGCCATGGTCGCTCATGCACGAGAGACCGGCGTCCAGGTCGTCCTCGGCACGCGTGCGAAGGGCGGCACCACGGACCAGCCCCTCCTCAGTCGGCTGACGTTGCGAGCCGGCCTCTGGTACTCCCGTCGGACCAGCGGTCTCGAGCTGACGGACACCCACAACGGCCTGCGCGTGATTCGTAGGGACGTCTTGACGCTTCTCGCGCCTCGCCAGCGCGGCATGGCCCATGCGAGCGAGATCGAGATGCTCATCTCCCGCCATCAGCTCACCTGGGGCGAGCACCCCGTGTCGATCGCCTACACGGACTACTCCCGCTCCAAGGGACAGAGCAGCCTGAACGCCGTCAACATCGTCTACGACCTCGTCGCAGCGAGACTGAACACCCCGGCATGATCGTCAAGATCCTCCTCATCGCCAGCGTTGCCGTCACGGCAGTGTGGCTGCTGCGTGGGAGCCGCAGAGGCGGGCGACTCGCGATCAGCAGGCTCGCGGGGCTGACGTTCGCCGCGGGCTGGGTCATCGCCGTGATAGCTCCCGACAGCGTGACCCGCATGGCCAACGTGGTCGGCGTCGGACGAGGTGCGGACCTCCTCCTCTACGTTCTCGTCGTCGCTTTCATGTTCACCAGCGCCGCGCTCCACCAGCACGTACGCCGTCTCAACGACTCCATTGCCGAACTGACGCGCTCCCACGCCCTGCTGGCCCACGAGGTCCGCAACGCCCAGCCCGAGCACGAGTCGGAGCGGTGACGAAGCCACAGTCGCCCGACCTGTCGGCGCGGGCGTCCCGACCCGAGGTGCGCACCCGGTGGGCCCCGATGAGGGTGCTGGGCCTCGCGGTGGCGGGCCTGCTGCTCGTCCAGGCGGCCTGGACGATGGTCACCCCGCCCTTCCGCGGGATGGACGAGCACGACCATGCCTACAAGGCTGCCGCGGTGGCTCTGGGCGACTGGGGGTCCCAGCACGAGACCAGCCCGCAGGGTTGGGGTGAGTTCGTGGTCGTCCCGCGCTCGCTGGTGGTGGCGGCCACCCCCGTCTGCGAGTCGCTGCCCTACACGACACCGCACAACTGCACACCTGTGTCGGACGAGGGCAACGGGCTGGTTCGAGTGGCCAGTTCCGCGGCGAGGTACAACCCGTTCTTCTACGCGGCGATCGGACACGCGGCACGACCCGTCGAAGGTACGACGGCTGTCCTCGCCATGAGGCTCGCCGCGTCACTGCTCTGTGCGGCGCTGCTGGCCGCCGCGGCGTGGACCACGGTCCGGCACTCCCGCACGGCCTGGCGTGCCGTCGCGCTGCTGCTCTCGCTGACTCCCATGATGCTCTACACCACGTCGATCGCGGCACCGAACGGAGTCGAGGTGGCCGCGGGGGCTCTCGCGTGGTGCGCACTGCTGTCTCTGTGGCGCACCGGGTCGTTGCGGGTGCACCGCTCACTGCTCCTGATCGCCGCCGCCGCCGCGATACCTCTCGCCGTCGTGCGCGGCTTGGGCCCCCTCTGGCTGGCGTTGATCCTGCTCGTCTCAGCGTTGCTGGCCAGGGGTGAGGACCTGCGCCGCCTGGCCCGCGACCGCACGGCGAGACTCAGTGCATCGGTCGCCGCGCTCGCCGTCGCGGTGGGCGTGTCCTGGACGCTCACCGCGAAGGCGGTTTCCTCGGCCGGCCCTGCCGAGTACACCGACTCCCCGTGGGCAGTAGTGCCCGAGCTGTCGGTTCTCTGGGTCTTCCAGAGCATCGCGGCCTTCCCCGCGCGGGACGAACTCGCACCGCTTCCGCTCTACGCGCTCGTGCTGACCGCCCTGTGGTGCCTCGTCGCCTACGCCTGGCGCCTGGGCGCAAGGCGGGAGCGTTGGGCGCTCGTCGCCGTGGCCCTGCTCGGCACGGCAGTCCCCGTCGCTGCGACAGTCGCCACCTACGAGCGCATCGGCACCGTGTGGCAGGGGCGCTACGCGTACCCGTTCACCATCGGCTTCGTGCTGATCTGCGGCCTGGTGGTCGACAGGGCCGCGCGGGGTCGGTTCGTCACGAGCGTGTGGCCGATCTGGGCTGCCGCAGCAGTGGTGGCTGCGGCGAACACGATCGGGCAGCTGGCGGTTCTGAGGAACCAGCTCGCCAGCAGTCCCCTTGCCGGCACCGACGCCTGGTGGGCTCCACCGGTCGTCCTCGTCGTGGCGCTGAACGTCGTGGGGTTCGGGCTGCTCGCCGTCGCCCTGCTCCCCAGACGTCCAGCGGCGGCCGATAGCCTGCGCCCGTGACCTGGCTGGCTGACAACTGGCTGGACATCTTCGGATGGTTCGGCAGCGCGCTCCTCATCTTCTCGCTGCTGCAGACCCGCATCCTGCGGTTCCGCTTCCTCAACCTCGCCGCGTCGGTGAGCCTGATCATCTTCAACGCGCTCGTCAGCGTGTGGCCGATGGTCGGCATGAACACCGCTACCGCGACGATCAACCTCTACTTCATCTGGAAGCTCCTGCGCGAGCGGCACGACGACGCGGTCTTCGAGGTGCTGCGCGTCGGTCCGCGCGACGCCTACCTGCAGCACTTCCTCTCCAGCTACGGCGACGACATCGCCCGGCACCAGCCCGGCTTCGACGCCGCCGCGCTCACCGAGGAGGACCTCGCGTTCCAGGTGGAGAAGGGCGCCGAGACCGTCGGCGTGGTCCTGATCCGCCGCGACGGGGACGTGGCACGGGTGCTGCTCGACTACGTGACGCCGCGGTTCCGGGACTTCTCCCCCGGCGAGTTCGTGTGGAACCGGGTCCCCCGCCTGCGCGCCCGGGGCTTCCGCAAGGTGGTCACCCCGCCGGACATGCTCAACCCCTACTACGACCGGCTCCCCCACGGCTTCCGCCGCGAGGGCCCGTCGTACGTGCTCGACATCTAGCTGTGATGCCCAGCCAGGTTGTCCAACCTGGCGATGGGTGAGCGCTTCCCGATGGCCGAGTGGGGCCGGTGGTGGTTGTACTCGTGGATCCATGCTGGCAGGGCCGCGAGCCTGGCTGCCTC
>NZ_JBHSSS010000017.1:0-1129 GCF_042659625.1 Nocardioides sp. GCM10027114 | reverse complement strand
TGTGATGCCCAGCCAGGTTGTCCAACCTGGCGATGGGTGAGCGCTTCCCGATGGCCGAGTGGGGCCGGTGGTGGTTGTACTCGTGGATCCATGCTGGCAGGGCCGCGAGCCTGGCTGCCTCGGAGTTGTAGAACTTCTTGAAGGCCCAGCCCTCGACCAGGGTGCGGTGGAAGCGTTCGATCTTGCCGTTGGTCTGCGGTCGGTAGGGCCTGGTGCGTTTCGGGGTGACGCCGAGCTCGGCGCAGGTCTCGAGCCACAGGTAGGAGCGATAGCAGCCGCCGTTGTCGGTGAGCACCCGTTGGACGGTGACGCCACGCTCGGCGAACCAGGCGACTGCGTTGCGCAGCACCTCGGTCGCGGTCTCCTTGGTCTCGTCATCGTGGGCCTCGACGTAGGCGACTCGGGAGTGGTCGTCGATGACGGTGTGCAGGTAACAGGTGCCCACCAGCGGTTGGTTGTGCTTGCTCTTGGGTGCGCCGGTGCGGGCCGCGGTCGCGGCGCGGTTCTTCTCGCCCTGTTGTCGGCCGACGTAGCGCCAGCCGCCGCCGTCGGGGACCCGGCCTAGCTTCTTGACGTCGACATGGAGCAGGTCCCCGGGGCGCTGGTGCTCGTAGCGGCGGATCGGCTCACCGGTGGCCCGGTCGATGTGGGAGAGCCGGTTCAGCCGGCACCTGACCAGCACGGCGTGCACGGTCGAGGCCTGCATCCCGAGCCGGTCGGCGATCGCGACCGGCCCCAGCCGGTGCTTCCACCGCAGGTGCACAATCCTGCGCACCACCGGCGTCGGGGTCCGGTTCGGCTGCCGGTGTGGGGCCGAGGACCGATCGGCCATCCCGCCCGGACCCTCGGTGCGGTAGCGGTCGGCCCACTTCTTCGCGGTCTTCCACGACACGTCGTAGCGCTCGGCCGCGCGCGCCGGGGACCAGCCGTGGTCCACGACGAGGCGGGCCAGCCTGAGTCGGGCACGGGGCGTCAGAGCGGCGTTGGAGTGGGTAGCGTGGGACACGAAGGCCTCCTTCGGTGGCGGAGCGGTTCCTAGACAGCTCCACTCCACACCGGGAGGCCTTCGCCCATCTACAGGTCACATCGTGTCGTCGCAGGTTCTCGACCAACGTGCCTGGGCATCACA
>NZ_JBHSSS010000016.1:0-64050 GCF_042659625.1 Nocardioides sp. GCM10027114 | reverse complement strand
GGTCGAGCCCGTCGAGACCCTTGGAACCGGGTCGGTGACATGCCCCTGCCCCCGCCGAGCGTGGCCTGGCGGGGTGTGGGGCGGGGCAGCTACTGCTCGGGCGGATCCGTGGACCGGTGCGCCTCGACGATGCGGCGCCGGCACGCTTCGGGGTCGGGGGTGACGTCGCGGGTTCCGGTCTCGTCGCGCAGGTAGGCGTGGCCGTGCGGTGAGCGCCAGAGGAAGACGCCGTCGTCGACGTGGGTGTGGGTCCAGCCGCCGTGGGTCTTGAGCCGGTGGTGCTTGCGACACAGGGCGGCGAGGTTGCACCGGCACGTCGGCCCTCCCGACTGCCCATGCGGAATGACGTGGTCGTGGTCGCAGGCCTTGGCCTTGCGGGTGCACCAGGGGAAGACGCAGTGGTGGTCGCGGTCGTCGACCAGGTCGGCCAGCCGGTCGGGCACCTCGTAGGCCCCCACGGGCGCGCAGCCGGTCGGGTCCACGACAGGCTTGACGACGATCTGGGCGTCGGGTGCCTGCAGCCAGCTCCTGATCTGGTCGGTGGTGACCGGGCACCGCATGCCTTCGACGCGGCCGAGCGGGCCGGCACCGGCCACGGCGTCCTCGGAGACGTGGATGACGAGCGTGATCTTGCGGCGGCGGGTGGGGCGTCGGTGCAGCCGCCGCGGCTCCTCACCCGGCTGCTTCTCGCTGAGATCGCCGGTGAGGTCGAGGGTCTGCGCGCCGCGGGCGAGCTCCCCGACCGCTTTGGACCGCCGCACGTCCAGCGACTCCTCGGAGCCGAGCTGGCGCAGCTGGGTGGCCAGGTCGGCCACGGCGTGCTCGAGATCCATCGCGTCGGCGGCGTCGAGGACACCGTGGACGTCGACGGTCCCGTCCAGGGTGGCCTGGTCGAGGTGGATGTCGAAGGACCGGTGGTCGGCCGACTTGCCGAAGCGCTCCTGGGCCAGGTCGGGGTCGTGGCGGGCGATGGCCTCCTCGACGAGGTCCTTGATCCGGGCCAGGCTGATCTTGTGCGCCACGTGGGCGACGAACCGGTCCACGAACTCCGCCGCGGTCGGGTTGAGGGCGATGGTGTGGCGGGCGATGTGCCGGGCCCGCCAGGCCGGCAGGTCCCCGTGGACCACGCGGCGCCACAGTCGCGGGAGTCGGTAGCGGAGCTCGACCGCCTCACCGAGGTGGGCGCGGCCGGAGTCGGTGGACATGCCGAGCGAGGCGGCCCATTCGGCGACGCAGAACTCGGTGATCAGCGGGGTGCCCTCGCCGGCGATCGGGACCGCGGTCTCGGACCCGTCGAGCTCGAACCCCGCGGCTTCGACGAGGGATTCCGCGGGGTGCTGGACCGCCCACTCCACCGCAAGCTGCAGCAGCCGGGACTCCTGGGCGTTGGCCTCGCGCCGTGATTCGCGGGCGGCAGCGAGCACCCCGGCCGGGGAGTCGAGGCTGTCGCACGCGGTGGCTGTCATGGGACTACTCAAGCAGCGACCACCGACAGTCCCGGCCCGGAAAGCCCGTGGTTGAGCCCATCTGAGGGAAGAAGAAGGTAAAGAAGTCGTAGACCGCAACCCGAGCCGGTGGTTGAGGTGCGAGGCGCCCCGGCGCCGAGCCTCGAAGCCCCGGAAGGGAGGCAGGGCCCCGACCACCGAGGCAACGGGTCTCGACGGGCTCGACCGGCGTGCGTCGCTGCCCTGCCTCGGCTGCGGGGGTTTCGAGGCTCGCTGCGCTCGCATGCGATGTCTTGAGACTTAATCCGTCCGCGATGTCCTGAGACTTCACACTCGCTGCGCTCGCACCTCAACCACCGGTGCCACTGTGTCTCGACGAGCTCGACTGGCGTGCGTCGCTGCCCTGCGCCTCTCGCCGGGTCTCGACGAGCTCGACCGGCTACATGGCCGCCCTGCCTCGGCTGCGGGGGTTTCGAGGCTAGCTGCGCTCGCACCTCAACCACCGGTGCCGCTGGGTCTCGAGGGGTTCGAGGGGCGTACATCGCCGCCGTGCCCACCTCACTGCGTCTTGACACGCTCGTCGCGCTCGCTGCTCGACCACCGGGATCACCGGGGTTCTGACAGGGTGGCGCCCATGACGCTGCACGAGGTCGATGTGGTGGTGCTGGGGCTGGGCCCGGGCGGGGAGTACGCCGCGCACAAGCTGTCGGAGGCCGGCCTGGACGTGGTCGGGGTGGAGCAGGGGCTCGTGGGGGGCGAGTGCCCGTTCTACGGGTGCATCCCGTCGAAGATGATGGTTCGCGCAGCGGACGCGCTCGCCGAGGCCCGGCGGGCCAACCACCTGGCAGGCGAGGTCGACGTCCGCCCCGACTGGGGCCCGGTGGCGCGGCGCATCGACAAGCAGGCCACCAACCACTGGAACGACGAGTCCCACGTGAAGCGGCTCGAGGGGGTCGGGGTCCGGATCGTCCGCGGCCACGGCAGCCTCGCCGGCCCGGGACGGGTGGTCGTCGACGGGACGTCGTACGCCGCCCGCCGCGGCGTCGTGGTCGCCACCGGCACCTGCCCGGCGGTGCCGGACATCGACGGCCTGGCGGACACCCCGTTCCTGACGAACCGGGAGATCGTGCGGACCACCGAGCTGCCGGAGTCGCTCGCGGTGATCGGCGGCGGCCCGATCGGTGTCGAGCTCGCGCAGGCGTTCGCGCGCTTCGGCAGCCGGGTCACCGTGATCGAGGCGGAGGACCGGATCCTGGGCCCCGAGGAGCCGGAGGCGGCTGCGGTGGTGGCCCGCGTCTTCCGGGACGAGGGCATCGAGGTCGTCACCGACGTGGACATCGATCGGGTGACCCACGACGGGAGCTTCCACGTCCACCTCGACGGTCGCACCGTCACCGCCCAGCAGCTCCTCGTCGCCGCCGGGCGCGACCCGCAGATCCACGACATCGGCCTGGAGACGGTCGGCCTCGACCCCGAGGCGTCGCACGTCGAGGTCGACGACCGGCTCCGCGCGGGGGAGCGGCTCTGGGCCGTGGGCGACATCACCGGCGTCGGGGCGTGGACCCACCTGGCGATGTACCAGGCGCGGGTCGCGGTGCGCGACCTGCTCGGGCAGGGCGGCCCGGCCGCGGACTACCGTGCGCTCAGCCGGGTGACGTTCACCGACCCGGAGGTCGGGTCCGTCGGGCTGACGGAGAGAGCGGCGCGGGAGGAGGGCCGCAGCGTGGTCACCGCGGTCGCCGACCTCGCCGAGTCCAGCCGCGGCTGGATCCGGCAGGTGGGCAACGAGGGCGTGGTCAAGCTCGTGGCCGACGCCGACCGCCAGGTGCTGGTGGGCGGCACGGTCGTGGGACCGTCGGGCGGCGAGGTCCTCGGCCTGCTCACCACCGCCATCCACGCCGAGGTCCCGCTCGAGACGCTGCGGGGCATGCACTTCGCCTACCCGACCTTCCACCGCGCGATCCAGGGTGCCCTCGACGACCTGGGGTGACTGGGCCGTTGTCCGGACCGGGGGTTTAGTTGCGGTCCGCACGGGTCATGGTGGGGGTACGACGTGGGTACCCGTGCCCTTGCCGGTGCCCGCGTCCGCGCCACCGGCGTGTGCACGTGCCCTGAGGGGGAGGAACCCGATGTCCCAGCACTACCGCGAGCCCGACACCAGCGAACGGCTCTACACCCACGACGAGCTCGCGGCGTACGCCCGCAGCCGGGCGCCGGAGCACGGCGACCCTCTCACCGACCCGCTCCTGGGGCACCGCGCGGCGGGAGAGCAGCCCGCTCAGCGGGCCGCGGCCCCCACCCGCGCGGCCGCACCGGCCCCCAGCCCCGCGGCCGCACCGGCCGCCGACGCCACGCAGCCGGCTCCCGCGCCCGACGACGCACCGGCCGAGCCCCGGCGGTTCATGACGGCCACCGACTTCCTCGACCGCCGCGCCGAGCAGACCGGCACCGGTCCCGCGACCTGGGGCTGGCGCGGCGCGGTCCGCCGCTGGACCGGCGGCGCGATCTCCCCGCGGATGGGGCGCGCCGAGCTCGAGTACGAGACCAGCCGCCGTTCCATCCAGCGCGACTTCGACGGCCCCCGCACCATCGCGTTCCTGAACCCCAAGGGCGGCGCCGCCAAGACGACCGGCGTGCTGGCGGCCGGCTTCACGTTCGGCACGGTCCGCGGCGGCGGCGTGGTCGCGTGGGACAACAACGAGACCCGCGGCACGCTCGGCATCCGCGGCATGCGCAGCACCCACCGCAACACCACGCGCGAGCTCCTCGAGGACCTCGAGAAGTTCAACGACGTCTACCAGGCGCGGATCGGCGACCTCGGTGCGTTCGTCCGCTCGCAGGGCGACGCCCACTTCGACGTGCTGGCCTCCGACGAGCGCCCCGACGTCACCGGCACGATCCGGGCCCAGGACTTCAGCGCCGTCCACCAGCTGCTCGAGCGGTTCTACCGGCTGATCCTCGTCGACACCGGCAACAACATGCGGGCCGAGAACTGGCTGGCCGCGGCCGAGACCGCGGACCTGCTCGTCGTCACCAGCACGGTGCGCGAGGACACCGGCTACAGCGGGCTCTGGATGCTCGACGCCCTCCAGGACGCCGGCTACGAGAACCTCAAGCACAAGACGGTGACGGTGCTCTCCGACCCGTCCTCCCACGTCGACCCGCAGCTGGCCCACGACCTGACCACCGTCTACGAGCAGCGCACCAAGGCGGTCTACCGGGTGCCCTACGACCCCGTCCTCGTCGACGGCTCCGTGGTGCCCTACGCCCAGCTCTCGTCCGGGACCCGGTCGGCGTGGCTGCGCGCCTGCGCCGGAATGGCCGAGCTGCTCTGAGACGACCGGCCGGCGGCGTGGCCCGGCCCCGGTAGCGTCGCCGCATGCGCGCCGTCGTCTACACCGAGACCGGACCCTCCTCCGTCCTGCGA
This sequence comes from Nocardioides sp. GCM10027114, assembly GCF_042659625.1. Classification (NCBI taxonomy): domain Bacteria; kingdom Bacillati; phylum Actinomycetota; class Actinomycetes; order Propionibacteriales; family Nocardioidaceae; genus Nocardioides; species Nocardioides sp. GCM10027114. Next base: position 59,178 of record NZ_JBHSSS010000016.1, on the reverse strand, counting down.
CTGGTCGACCGGGACCTGCCCGAGCCCGGGCCGGGCGAGGTCCGGGTCCGGTTGCTGCGGTCGGGCGTCAACCCCACCGACTGGAAGTTCCGGGTCGGGGGCATGCGCGGGCACGACGAGGTGACGCCGGGCCACGACGGCGCGGGGCTCGTCGACGCCGTCGGCCCGGGCGTCGAGGGCCTCGAGCCCGGAGACCGGGTCTGGCTGGTCCTCGCCAACCACGGCAAGGCGCACGGCACCGCTGCCGAGTACACCGTCCAGCCCGCCTCGAAGGTGGTGCGGCTGCCCGCCTCGGCGTCGTACGACCTGGGTGCCAGCCTCGGCGTCCCGGCGGTCACCGCCCACCGCGCGCTCACGGCCGCCGAGGACGGCCCCGCCCGGCTCGGCCCGGGCGCCCTCGACGGGAAGGTCGTGCTGGTCGCCGGGGGAGCGGGGGCGGTCGGCAACGCCGCCATCCAGCTCGCCCGCTGGTCCGGCGCCACCGTGGTGACCACGGTCAGCAGCGACGAGAAGGCGCGCCTCGCCCGGGCCGCCGGGGCGCACCACGTCATCGACTACCGGGCGGCCGGCGAGGACACCGCGCGGCGCATCCTCGAGGTGGCCCCCGGCGGCGTCGACATCGCGGTCGAGGTGGCACCGGCGCAGAACGCAGCGCTGGACATCGAGGTGGTCCGGGTCCACGGCCTGGTGTCGATCTACGCCAACAACGGCGGCGACGCCATGACCATGCCGCTGCGGGCGGCGTTCTCGAAGAACCTGCGCTTCCAGTTCCTGATCCTCTACACGCTCCACGAGGACCTGGTGCAGGCCGCCGTCGAGGACGTCAGCGCGGCCGTCGACGCGGGCGCACTCCGGGTCGGGGAGGAGGCCGGCCTGCCGCTCCACCACCACCCCCTCGAGGAGACCGCCGCCGCCCACGACGCCGTGGAGTCCGGCGCGGTCGGCAAGGTGCTCATCGACGTCGGCGACTAGCGGCCGAGCGCCCTCACGAGGAGGTCGCGGGCGCGCCCCAGCCGTGCCAGCGGTCGACCGCGATCCACGCGCTGACCCGCGGGCTCTCCCGGTCGCGGTAGGGCCGCCCGAAGTAGTGCTGGCTGAGCCGGTCGATGTCGGCCAGCCCCTCGTCGTCGACGATCTCGACGACCCGGCCGACCATCGAGACGTGGTTGTACCAGCTGGCCTCGTCGAGGACCGTCAGCGTGATGCGCGGGTCCCGCCGGAGGTGGTTCAGCCGCACCCGGGTGTGGTCCATGTTCACCAGCACCCGGTCGTCGTCCTCGAGCAGGTACCACGTCGCCACCGACACCGGGTGGCCGTCGGACCGCACGGTGCCGACCACGGCGGGGTTGGGCTTGCGCAGCAGCTCGCGGACGTGGTCGGGGAAGGGCAGCTCGGGCACGGGACCTCCGGGGCGAGGACGGGGCGGGACGACGCCGAAAGCGTAGGGACCGGCTCAATGTTCAGCCCGTGCTCGGCCCTTGCCCGGCCCGGCGACCGTGCCGTCCGCCGCGAACGCTGCTACCGTGACGCCCGATCGACATCCTTTAACGAGCCGTCCCGTGAGGCGGAGAAGGAGGTCCGGCAGACCTTTGTGTGCCCAGACTGCCCCCCGAGAGGACGGCACCCGGGGCGAGACCCCCGCGGGCCGCACCGTCCTCGACGCCCGTGACATCGGCCGGGCCCTCACCCGCATCTCCCACGAGATCCTCGAGCGCAACAAGGGCGCCCGCGACGTGGTGCTGCTCGGGATCCCGAGCCGCGGCGTCCCGCTGGCCCAGCGCATCGCGGCGAAGATCTCCGCCGTCGAGGGCGAGCCCGTGCCCGTCGGCTCCCTCGACATCACCATGTACCGCGACGACCTGCGGCTGAAGCCGGCGCGGACGCTGCTGCCGACCGAGATCCCGCCCGGCGGGGTCGACGGCAAGGTGGTCGTCCTCGTCGACGACGTGCTGTTCTCCGGCCGCACGATCCGCGCCGCGCTCGACGCGCTCAACGACGTCGGCCGGCCTCAGGCCGTGCAGCTCGCCGTCCTCGTCGACCGCGGCCACCGCGAGCTCCCGATCCGCGCGGACTTCGTCGGCAAGAACCTCCCCACCTCGCTCGTCGAGCGGGTGCGGGTGACCCTCGACGACGTCGACGGCCTCGACGCGGTCACCATCGAGGGCGGTGCCGCGTGAAGCGCCACCTCCTCTCGGGCGCGGACCTGAGCCGCGACGACGCCGAGCTGGTCCTCACCACCGCCGAGGAGCTCCGCTCCCTGGCCGACCGGCCGATCAAGAAGCTGCCCGCGCTGCGCGGCCGCACGGTGGTCAACCTCTTCTTCGAGGACTCGACCCGCACCCGGATCTCCTTCGAGGCCGCCGCCAAGCGGCTCTCCGCGGACGTCATCAACTTCGCCGCCAAGGGGTCCTCGCTGTCCAAGGGCGAGAGCCTCAAGGACACCGCGCTCACCCTCGAGGCGATGGGTGCCGACGCGGTCGTCGTCCGCCACTCCGCCAGTGGCGCCCCGCACCGGCTGGCACACTCCGGCTGGGTCCGGTCCTCGGTGATCAACGCCGGTGACGGCACGCACGAGCACCCCACCCAGGCGCTCCTCGACGCGTTCACGATGTGGCGCCACCTGGGCCAGTCCCGCCCGGGCGGGCTCGAGGGCCGCCGGGTCGCGATCGTCGGCGACGTGCTGCACAGCCGGGTCGCGCGCTCCAACGCGCTGCTGCTGCGCACCCTCGGCGCCGAGGTCACCCTTGTCGCCCCGCCGACGTTGCTGCCGGTCGGTGTCGAGGGCTGGCAGGTCGAGACGTCGTACGACCTCGACGCGGTGCTGCCCAAGGCGGACGCCGTGATGATGCTGCGGGTGCAGCGGGAGCGGATGCACGACTCGTTCTTCCCGACCCCGCGCGAGTACAGCCGCCGCTACGGCCTGGACGGGCGCCGGATGGCGCTCCTCCAGGACCACACGATCGTCATGCACCCCGGGCCGATGGTCCGCGGCATGGAGATCACCGCCGACGTCGCCGACTCCGACCGGTCGGTGATCGTCGAGCAGGTCACCAACGGCGTCGCCGTCCGGATGGCCGTCCTCTACCTGCTGCTGGGCGGCTCCGAGCCCGCCGGAACGACCGTCGAGGGAGACGCGTGAGCACCACCTACCTGATCCAGAACGCCGCCGTCCTCGGCGGGGAGCCCACCGACCTGCTGCTCGCCGACGGGGTGATCGCCCGCATCGGCGCCTCCGCCCGCGAGGACGCCCGGGCGGCCGGCGCCGAGGTCCTCGACGCCACCGGCTGGGTCGCCCTGCCCGGCCTCGTCGACCTCCACACCCACCTGCGCGAGCCGGGCCGCGAGGACGCCGAGACCGTCGAGTCCGGCACCCGCGCCGCCGCGCTGGGCGGCTTCACCGCCGTCCACGCGATGGCCAACACCGACCCGGTCGCCGACACCGCCGGCGTGGTGGAGCAGGTCTGGCGGCTGGGCCGCGAGGCCGGCCACTGCGACGTCTACCCGGTCGGCGCCGTCACCGTCGGGCTCGCCGGCGAGCGGCTCGCCGAGCTCGGCGCGATGGCCGACTCGGCCGCCCGGGTGCGGGTCTTCTCCGACGACGGCAAGTGCGTCAGCGACCCGCTGCTGATGCGGCGCGCGCTCGAGTACGTCAAGGCCTTCGACGGCGTCATCGCCCAGCACGCCCAGGAGCCGCGGCTCACCGAGGGCGCCCAGATGAACGAGGGCGAGCTCTCCGGCCGGCTGGGCCTCGCGGGCTGGCCGGCGGTCGCCGAGGAGGCGATCATCGCCCGCGACTGCCTGCTCACCGCGCACGTCGGGTCCCGGCTCCACGTCTGCCACGTCTCGACCGCCGGCTCGGTCGAGATCGTGCGGCAGGCCAAGGAGAAGGGCTGGAACGTCACCGCCGAGGTCTGCCCCCACCACCTGCTGCTGACCGACGAGCTCGCCGCGACCTACGACCCGATCTACAAGGTGAACCCGCCGCTGCGCTCGGCCGCCGACGTGGAGGCGCTGCGCGCCGGACTCGCTGACGGCACCATCGACATCGTCGCCACCGACCACGCGCCCCACCCCCATGAGGACAAGGACTGCGAGTGGGCGGCCGCGGCGTTCGGCATGCTCGGACTCGAGACCGCGCTGTCGATCGTCCAGCACACGATGGTCGACCCGGGCCTGCTCGACTGGGCCGGCGTCGCCGAGCGGATGTCCGCCGCCCCGGCCCGGATCGGCCGCGTCGCCGACCACGGCCAGGGGGTCGTCGAGGGCGCACCCGCGAACCTCGTGCTGCACGACCCGACCGCCCGGCGGGTGATCGACCCGACCGAGTCCGCCTCGCTCTCGCGCAACACCCCCTACCGCGGCATGGAGCTGCCGGGCCGGGTGATGGCGACGTTCCTGCGGGGCCGGCCCACGGTGCTCGACGGCAAGCTCGGCTGACCCGGTCGTGGAAGCCCCTGTCGCGCCCGGCCTCGACGGCCTGGACCGTGCCGTCGACGAGGTCGCCGCGACGACCGGCTTCGCCGGTGTGGTGCGCGTCGACCTTCCGGGGGAGCCGGTGCTCGAGCGGGCCTACGGCCTCGCCGACCGGCCCCACGGCGTCCCCCACGCCGTCGACACGATGATCGGGGTGGCCAGCGGCGCCAAGGTCTTCACGGCACTCACCGTGCTCCGGCTCGTGGAGGAGGGGGATCTCGCCCTCGACACGCCGGCCCGCGAGCTCCTCGGCGCCGACCTGCCGCTCGTCGACGACGCGGTGACGGTCGAGCACCTGCTGTCGCACCGCTCCGGCATCGGCGACTACCTCGACGAGGACGAGCTCGACGACGCCACGGCGTACCTCATGCCGGTGCCCGTCCACCGGCTCGACAGTGCCGAGTCCTACCTCGCCGTCCTCGACGGCCTTCCGCAGAAGTTCCCGCCCGGCACCGGCTTCTCCTACTGCAACGGGGGCTACTGCGTGCTCGCGCTGCTGGCCGAGCGGGCGGCCGGCGAGCCCTTCCACGACCTGGTGCGCCGGCACGTGATCGGGCGCGCCGGGCTGCGTCGCACCGCGTACCTGCGCTCCGACGAGCTGCCGGGCGACGCGGCGACGGGCTACCTCGGCGAGGGGCCGCGCACCAACGTCCTCCACCTGCCGGTGGTCGGCGGGGGCGACGGCGGCATCTTCACCACCGCCGCCGACGTACGCCGACTCTGGGTCGCCATCGACGACGGTCTTGTCGTCTCCGGGCCCGTGCGGGAGGCGATGTACCGCTCGCGCAGCGTGCTCGGCGCCCAGGGAGGCGACCAGGGCGACGAGAAGGTCGGCGACGACGGCTACGGCCTCGGCGTGTGGCGCTCGGGCGCCGCCGTGGCCCTCGAGGGGGCCGACGCGGGAGCGTCGTTCCGCTCCGTCCACGTGCCGGGCCGGGCCACCTGGTCCGTCCTGTCCAACACGACCGAAGGGGCGTGGCCGGTCGCGTCTCGCCTCGCCGGTCTGATCACCGGAGGGGGCCCGTCCCGCTGATAGGGTCGGGTCCGCTCGACATCCTTTAACGATCCGTCCCGTGAGGCGGAGAAGGAGGTAAGCGCGTGTCTGTGCACGCCCCTGCGATGCTCGTCCTCGAGGACGGCCGCACCTTCCACGGCGAGGCCTACGGCGCCGAGGGCGAGACCTTCGGCGAGGCCGTCTTCAACACCGGGATGACCGGCTACCAGGAGACGCTCACCGACCCGTCGTACCACCGCCAGGTCGTCGTCATGACGGCCCCGCACATCGGCAACACCGGCGTCAACGACGAGGACCCCGAGTCCCGTCGCATCTGGGTCGCCGGCTACGTCGTGCGCGACCCCGCCCGACGGGTGTCGAGCTGGCGCGCGACCCGCAGCCTCGACGAGGAGCTGCGCGAGCAGGGCGTCGTCGGGATCTCCGGCATCGACACCCGCGCGCTGACCCGCCACCTGCGCGAGCGCGGGGCGATGCGGGTCGGGATCTCCACGACCGAGACCGACCCGGGAGCGCTGCTCGCCCGCGTCCGCGGCTCGGCCGAGATGGCCGGCTCGGAGCTCGCCAGCGCGGTCTCCACCCACGAGGCCTACGTCGTCCCGGCGGTCGGGGAGAAGCGGTTCACCGTGGCCGCGGTCGACCTCGGCATCAAGGGCATGACGCCCGCGCGGATGGCCGAGCGGGGCATCGAGGTCCACGTGCTGCCCGCGACCAGCACGCTCGACGACGTGCTCGCCGTGCAGCCCGACGGGCTCTTCTTCTCCAACGGCCCCGGCGACCCGGCGGCCACCACCCACCAGGTCGAGCTGCTGCAGGACGCGCTCGGCCGGGGGCTGCCCTACTTCGGGATCTGCTTCGGCAATCAGCTGTTCGGCCGCGCCCTCGGCTTCGGCACCTACAAGCTGAAGTACGGCCACCGCGGCATCAACCAGCCGGTCATGGACCGCACCACCGGCAAGGTCGAGGTCACCGCCCACAACCACGGGTTCGCCGTGGACGCAGCGCTCGAGGGCAGCACCACCACGCCGTACGGCGAGGCGAGCGTGAGCCACGTGTGCCTCAACGACGACGTGGTCGAGGGCCTGGAGCTGCGCGACGACGGGGGCCGGCTGAAGGCCTTCTCCGTGCAGTACCACCCCGAGGCGGCCGCGGGGCCGCATGACGCGGCGTACCTCTTCGACCGGTTCTGCCAGCTGATGGACGGGAAGGCCTGACATGCCCAAGCGCGACGACATCAAGTCCGTCCTGGTGATCGGCTCCGGGCCGATCATCATCGGCCAGGCCTGCGAGTTCGACTACTCCGGCACCCAGGCGTGCCGGGTGCTCAAGGCCGAGGGCCTGCGCGTGATCCTGGTCAACTCCAACCCGGCCACGATCATGACCGACCCCGAGTTCGCCGACGCGACCTACGTCGAGCCGATCACGCCCGAGTTCGTGGAGCGGATCATCGACAAGGAGCGCCCCGACGCGCTGCTGCCGACGCTGGGCGGCCAGACCGCGCTCAACGCCGCGATCGCGCTGCACGAGCGCGGAGTCCTGGAGAAGTACGGCGTCGAGATGATCGGCGCGAGCTTCGAGGCGATCCACCGCGGCGAGAACCGCGAGCTGTTCAACGGCATCGTGGAGAAGGTCGGCGGCGAGGTCGCCCGCAGCTTCATCTGCCACTCCCTCGAGGACTGCGAGAAGGCCGTCAGCGAGCTCGGCTACCCGGTGGTCGTGCGCCCGTCGTTCACGATGGGCGGCACCGGCTCGGGCATCGCCTACGACGAGGGCGACCTGGCCCGGATCGCCGGCGCCGGCCTGGCCGCCAGCCCCACCACCGAGGTGCTGATCGAGGAGTCGATCATCGGGTGGAAGGAGTACGAGCTGGAGGTGATGCGCGACAAGGCCGACAACGTCGTCATCGTCTGCTCGATCGAGAACTTCGACCCGATGGGCGTCCACACCGGCGACTCGATCACCGTCGCGCCGGCGATGACGCTCACCGACCGTGAGTACCAGCGGCTGCGCGACCTGGCGATCGACATCATCCGCGAGGTCGGCGTCGACACGGGCGGCTGCAACATCCAGTACGCCGTCAACCCGGCCGACGGGCGGATCATCGTCATCGAGATGAACCCCCGCGTCTCGCGGTCCTCGGCGCTGGCGTCGAAGGCCACCGGCTTCCCGATCGCCAAGATCGCGGCCAAGGTGGCGATCGGCTACACCCTCGACGAGATCCCCAACGACATCACCACCCGTGACGACGGGCAGAGCACGCCGGCCGCCTTCGAACCGACCCTCGACTACGTCGTGGTGAAGGTGCCGCGGTTCGCGTTCGAGAAGTTCCCGGGCGCCGACCCGCGGCTGACCACCCACATGAAGTCGGTCGGCGAGGCCATGGCGATCGGGCGCAACTTCACCGAGGCGCTGCAGAAGGCGCTGCGCTCGCTGGAGAGCAAGGACGCCGTCTTCGACTGGCACCAGGAGTGGGTCGAGCTCGACAAGACCGCCCTGCTGGAGGAGATCCGGCTGCCCCACGACGGCCGGCTGCGCAAGGTGATGGACGCCCTGCGCTCGGGCGCCACCGCCGAGGAGGTCTTCGAGGCGACCCGGATCGACCCGTGGTTCGTCGACCAGCTGCTGCTGATCAACGAGGTCGCCGCCGAGGTGACCGCCGCCCCCGAGCTGACCCCGGCACTGCTGCGCAAGGCCAAGCGGCACGGCTTCTCCGACGCCCAGATCGGCAAGATCCGCGGGATGACCGCCGACGTGGTCCGCGGCGTGCGGCACGCCCTCGGCATCCGGCCGGTCTACAAGACGGTCGACACCTGCGCCGCCGAGTTCGCGGCAGCCACGCCGTACCACTACTCGTCCTACGACGAGGAGTCCGAGGTCGCGCCGCGCGAGCGGCCCGCGGTGATCATCCTCGGCTCGGGCCCCAACCGGATCGGCCAGGGCATCGAGTTCGACTACTCCTGCGTGCACGCCTGCCTCGCCCTGTCGGAGGCCGGCTACGACACGATCATGGTCAACTGCAACCCGGAGACCGTGTCGACCGACTACGACACCTCCGACCGGCTGTACTTCGAGCCGCTGACGCTCGAGGACGTGCTCGAGATCGTCCACGCCGAGCAGGCCGCCGGTCCGATCGCCGGCGTGATCTGCCAGCTCGGTGGGCAGACCCCGCTCGGGCTCGCGCAGGGCCTGGCCGACGCCGGCGTCCCCATCGTCGGCACCGCCCCCGAGGCGATCCATCTCGCCGAGGAGCGCGGCGCCTTCGGCCGGGTGCTCCACGAGGCCGGGCTGCCGGCCCCCAAGCACGGCATGGCCGCCTCGTACGGGCAGGCGCAGGAGATCGCCGCCGAGATCGGGTACCCCGTCCTGGTGCGGCCCTCCTACGTCCTCGGCGGCCGCGGCATGGAGATCGTCTACGACGACGAGGCGCTGCGCGGCTACATCGAGCGGGCCACCGAGATCAGCCCCGAGCACCCGGTGCTGGTCGACCGGTTCATCGACGACGCCGTCGAGATCGACGTCGACGCGCTCTACGACGGCACCGAGCTCTACCTCGGCGGCGTGATGGAGCACATCGAGGAGGCCGGCATCCACTCCGGCGACTCCTCGTGCGCGCTGCCGCCGATCACCCTGGGCGCGGCCGAGATCGACCGGATCCGGCGCGCCACCGAGGCGATCGCGCGCGGCGTCGGCGTCCGCGGCCTGATCAACATCCAGTTCGCGCTCGGTTCCGACGTGCTCTACGTGCTCGAGGCCAACCCGCGTGCCTCGCGCACGGTGCCCTTCGTCTCCAAGGCGACCGCCGTACCGCTGGCCAAGGCGGCCGCCCGGGTGATGCTCGGGGAGAGCATCGCCGACCTGCGCGCTCTCGGGGTGCTGCCCGCCGTCGGTGACGGGGGAGACCTGCCCGGGGACGCGCCGATCGCGGTCAAGGAGGCCGTGATGCCCTTCAACCGGTTCCGCACGCCGGACGGCCGCCAGGTCGACACCGTGCTGGGACCGGAGATGAAGTCGACGGGCGAGGTGATGGGCTTCGACGCCGACTTCGGCACCGCCTTCGCCAAGGCGCAGGCCGCGGCGTTCGGTCCGCTGCCCACCTCGGGCAAGGTCTTCGTCTCCATGGCCAACCGCGACAAGCGGCACATGATCTTCCCGATCAAGGTGCTCGCCGACCACGGCTTCGAGATCCTGGCCACGCAGGGCACCGCGGAGGTGCTGCGCCGCAACGGCGTACGCGCCGAGGTCGTCCGCAAGCACTACGAGGGCGAGGGCCCGCGGGGGGAGAAGACCACCGTCGGGCTGATCCTCGACGGCGACATCCAGCTGGTGATCAACACGCCCAACGGCTCGAGCAAGAGCGCCAGCGCCCGCGTCGACGGCTACGAGATCCGCACCGCCGCGGTGATGGCCAACATCCCCTGCATCACCACCGTGCAGGGGCTCGGCGCCGCGGTGCAGGGCATCGAGGCGATGCGCGCCGGCGACATCGGCGTGCGCTCGCTGCAGGAGTGGGCGGCCCGCACCACCACCGGCAACAACGGTGCCGGGGGAGGGGTCGCCGGGTGACGGGCTACCGGCTGCTGTTCGACCGGGTGCTGACCCGGACCGACCCCGAGCGCGCGCACCACGCGGCGTTCCGGGCGATCCGGGCGGCCCGGCCGGCGCTCACCGTCGTCGACCGAATGGATCGACGCACGACTGGCCCCGTCGAGGCCCTGGGCCTGACGTTCCCGCACCCGCTCGGCCTCGCGGCGGGCTTCGACAAGAACGCAGTCGGCATCGACGCGCTCGCCGCGCTCGGCTTCGGGCACGTCGAGGTCGGCACCGTCACAGGGGAGCCGCAGCCCGGCAACCCCCGGCCACGGCTGTTCCGGCTGCCCGAGGACCGGGCGATCGTCAACCGGATGGGCTTCAACAACGACGGCGCGGAGGCGGTCGCCCGACGGCTCGCCGCCCGGCAGGGGCGGCTCCGCCGGCGTGAGCACGGCGCCGGCCCGATCCTCGGGGTCAACATCGGCAAGACCAAGGTGGTGCCCGAGGAGGAGGCGGCCCGCGACTACGAGAAGAGCGCCCGGCTCCTGGCGCCGTACGCCGACTACCTCGTCGTCAACGTCAGCTCGCCCAACACCCCGGGCCTGCGCGACCTCCAGGCGGTCGAGAAGCTCGGGCCGCTGCTGGCGACCGTGCGCCGCGCCGCCGACGACGCGACGGGGCACAGCGGCGCGGACCGTCGGGTGCCGCTGCTGGTGAAGATCGCGCCCGACCTGTCCGAGGACGACGTGCTCGCCGTGGCCGACCTCTCGCTCGCCGAGGGGCTCGACGGCATCATCGCGACCAACACCACGATCCGCCGGGACCACCTCCGGACCGACCCCGCCCGGGTCGAGGCGATCGGAGCCGGCGGCGTCTCCGGCGTGCCGGTGGCGGAGCGCTCGCTCGAGGTGCTGCGGCTCCTCCACGGCCGGGTCGGCGACGCGCTGACCCTCGTCGCCGTCGGCGGGATCTCGACCGTCGAGGACGCCCGTGCCCGGCTCGACGCCGGCGCGACACTGCTGCAGGCCTACACGGCCTTCGTGTACGAGGGGCCGGCCTGGCCGCGGCGCATCGTGCGCGGCCTGGCGTCGAGCCCGAGGGCCTCAGGGGTGGCATGAGCCCGGGAGCAGTCACGGGGGCCGGGGGGCCCCGGGGTCCGGTCCACGTCACGGGCGAGCTGCTGGGCAGCCGTCGGCTCGGCGCGTTCCGGCTGCTCACGCTGGCCGCGCCGGGGGTGCCGGAGCGGTTCCGGCCGGGCACCTTCGTGGCCGTGTCGACGGGGCCCGAGCGGCTCGCCCGCCGGGCGCTGTGGATCCACCGGGTCAAGCCCACCGGCGGCTACGGCGCCACCCTCGAGCTCGTGGTCGAGCCCCGCGGCGCCGGGACCCGCTGGCTCGCCGAGCTGCCGGTCGGCGCGCGTCTCGAGGTGACCGGCCCGCTCGGCAGGCCGTTCGCGCTGCCCCGCGAGCGGGTGGGCTGCCTGCTCGTCGGCGAGGGGTATGCCGCCGCGCCGCTGTTCCCGCTCGCGGAGCGGCTGCGCGAGCGCGACTGTGCCGTGACGCTGGTGGTGGCCGGGGAGGACGAGGCACACCTGCTCTCGGCGCTCGAGGCGCGGCGCAGCGCCCGCGCGGTGACGGTGGTGACTGCCGACGGCTCGGTCGGCCGCCGCGGTCGCGTCGAGGACGTCCTGGAGACCGCCCTCGCCGAGTCCGGCGCCGAGGTCGTCTACGCGGCGGGACCCGCCCCGATGCTGCACGCCGTGGCCGCCGCCGCCGAGGCCGCGGGCGCGTGGAGCCAGGTGGCCCTCGAGCCAGACGTGGTCTGCGGCACCGGGTTGTGCCAGGGCTGCGCGGTGCCCGTCGTCGGCGAGGACGGCGTGGGGCGCGTGGTCCGCGGCTGCGTCGACGGGCCCGTGTTCCGCGGCGACCGGGTGCGCTGGTCCGACGTGCCGGCGGCGGCAGGAGCCGTCCGATGACCGCGACCGACGGGACCACGGCGGCCACCGACCTGCCCGACCTGCCCGACCTGGCGGGCCTGCCGCTGCGCAGCCCGGTCCTCGTGGCCGCGGGCTGCGGCGGGACGGGCCGCGAGCTCGAGTCGTTCGGTGCCCTCGACGTGGTCGGCGCCTTCGTCACCCGCTCGATCACCGTCGCGGCCCGCCCCGGCGGCCCGGTGCCGCGCGTCGCGGAGTCACCGTCGGGGCTGGTCCACGCGACCGGCCTGCAGAACCCCGGCCTCGACCACTTCCTCGCCACCGAGCTGCCGTGGCTGGTGCAGCGCGGGGTCCCCGTCGTCGTCTCGGTGGTGGGCCGCTCGCTCGGGGAGTACGCCGAGCTGGCCCGGCGGCTGGGCCGCGCCCCCGGGGTCGCCGGGGTCGAGGTGAACCTCGCCGAGCCGGACCCGGTGGGCCAGGGCCTCTTCGACGTGCGCGAGCCGTTCCACGCCGCGAGCGTGGTCGCCGCCGTTCACCGTGAGCTGCCGCGCGGCACCGCCGTCCTGGCGAAGCTGCGCTGCGACGCGGGGCGCGTGGTCGAGGCGGCGCGGACGGTCCTCGACGCCGGAGCCGGCGCCGTCGTGGTCGGCGGGTCGCTCCCGGCCGCGCTGCCGGACGGCCGGCCCGGCGGCCTGAGCGGACCCGCCATCGGCCCGCTCGCGCTGCGCTGCGTGGCCGACGTCCGCGCCGCGCTGCCCGACGCCGCCGTGGTCGGCTGCGGCGGGATCCGCGACGCCGACGGCGCCCGGGCGTTCCTCGCCGCCGGCGCCACCGCCGTCCAGGTCGGCTCGGCGCTGCTGCACGACCCCACCACCGCCACGCGACTCGTGGCAGAGCTGAAGGAGAGCACCCCATGACCCAGCCCCGGCCGACCGGGCCGTTCGGCGCCCGACTCCACGCCGCGATGGCCGAGCGCGGCCGGCTCTGCGCCGGTCTCGACCCCCACGCCTCGCTGCTGCGCGCCTGGGGCCTGGCCGACGACGTGGCCGGCCTGGAGCGGTTCGCCCTGGCCGCAGCCGAGGCGCTGGCGCCGGTGGTGCCGGTGGTCAAGCCGCAGTCGGCGTTCTACGAGCGGTTCGGCAGCCGTGGGATGGCGGTGCTGGAGCGGGTGGTCGAGACCTGCCGCGAGGCCGGCGCGCTGGTGCTGCTCGACGTGAAGCGCGGCGACATCGGCTCGACCTCGCAGGCCTACGCCGACGCCTACCTCGACCCGGTCTCGCCGCTCGCCGTCGACGCCATCACGGCGAGCCCGTTCCTAGGCGTCGGCTCGCTCCGGCCGATGGTCGACACCGCCCGCAAGCACGGCGCCGGGCTGTTCGTGCTCGCGCTCACCTCCAACCCCGAGGGGCCGGAGGTGCAGGGCGCCGTCGGCGCGGACGGACGGACCGTGGCCGGACGGGTGCTCGACGAGCTCCGCGACCTCAACCGGGACGAGGTGCGGTCGGGGCCGCTCGGGTCCTTCGGTGCGGTCGTGGGCGCCACCCTCGACGGCACCGACGAGGACCTGGACATCCACGGCCCGCTCCTGGTGCCCGGCTACGGCGCGCAAGGCGGCACCGTCGACGACATCCGGCGGATCTTCGGCCCGGTGTCCGGCTCTGTGCTGGCCAGCTCCTCCCGCGGCCTGCTCGAGGCGGGACCCGACGCGGCTGCCCTGCGCGACGCCGCCGGGCGGGCCACGGACGACCTCGCGGGGCTGGCGCGGTGAGGCAGCGGGTGAGCCCGCGTCCGGGGCTGGCCGCGGCGGTCCTGGTCGGCCTGGTCGGCCTGCTCGCCACGGCCGGCTGCGCCACCGAGCAGGAGCGCTACTGCGAGGCCGTGAGCGAGCGGCAGGCCGAGCTCAGCGAGGTCGTCGCCGAGGGCGGACCGACCGCGCTGCTCGACGCGCTCGAGATCTACCGCGAGCTCGAGGAGGAGGCCCCGCGCGACATCCGCGACGAGTGGCAGCAGGTCGTGGGCAGCCTCGAGTCGCTCGAGCAGGCGCTCGACGACGCCGGCGTCGACCCCGCGTCGTACGACCCCGAGGCGCCGCCCGACGACCTCACCGACGAGGAGCGCGCCGCCATCGAGTCGGCCGCCGACCGGGTCGGGTCCCTCGAGACGCGGGAGGCGCTCGCGGGCCTGGAGCAGCAGGCGCGCGACGTCTGCAAGACGCCGCTGACCCTCTGACCGGGGCGACCCCTCAGGACGGCTGCAGCCGGGCGAACAGCGCGGCCGTGGCCTCGAGCTCGTGGCGGCGCATGGGCGCCGCCAGCGCGCGCGGGGCGAAGAGGTGCTCGACGAGGGCGAACCGGTCACCGGTGTCGGTGTCGTCGATCATGAAGCGGTCCGTGACCTGGCCGGCCGCCGGCTCGACGCGGCCGTCGGAGGGCCTCACCACGCGGGGTGCGGTGCGGGAGTCTCCCATGACGAGACGGTAGGACCGCCTGGGCGCCGGCGGAAGCCTCGTTCGCGGTACGTCCGCGCCGTGCCCGGGTGGCCGGCCCAATTGCCGCGGGCTCCGGCTTCTGACTAGATTGGCGACCTCGCCCGCCCCCTGTCGATCGAAGGACCGCTGACCCGTGGCACTGCCCCCTCTGACGCCCGAGCAACGACAGGCCGCCCTCGACAAGGCCGCGGCGTCCCGGAGGGAGCGGGCCGAGGTCAAGAGCCGGCTGAAGCACTCCGGTGCGTCTCTCGTCGACGTGCTCCGCGAGGGGGAGAAGAACGAGGTCATCGGCAAGATGCGGGTCCTCGACCTGCTCCAGGCGATGCCCGGGCTCGGCAAGGTGCGGGCCCGCCAGGTCATGGAACGGCTCGGCATCGCCGAGAGCCGGCGGGTGCGGGGGCTCGGCGCCAAGCAGGTCGCCGCCCTCGAGCGCGAGTTCGCTGCTCGTGACTGAGGCGGTCAGGTCCCGGCTGGTCGTGCTCGCCGGCCCGACGGCCGTGGGCAAGGGCACCGTGGCGGCCGCGATCCGCGCCGACCACCCGGAGGTGTGGATCTCGGTCTCGGCCACCACCCGGAAGCCGCGTCCGGGCGAGGTCGACGGCGTGCACTACTGGTTCGTCTCCGACGCGGAGTTCGACGCCATGGTGGAGCGGGGCGAGCTGCTCGAGTGGGCGGTCGTCCACAAGGCGGCCCGCTACGGCACGCCGCGCCGGCCCGTCGAGGAGGCGCTCGCCGCGGGACGCCCCGCGATGCTCGAGATCGACCTCCAGGGGGCCCGCCAGGTCCGGCAGACCATGCCGGAGGCGCTCTTCGTGTTCCTGAAGCCGCCGTCGTGGGAGGAGCTGGTGCGCCGGCTCATCGGCCGGGGCACCGAGACCGAGGAGGAGCGGACCCGGCGCCTGGAGACCGCGCGGCTCGAGCTGGCCGCCGAGCCCGAGTTCGACGTCACCATCGTCAACCACGAAGTTCACGCCGCTGCCGACGAGTTGGTAACCTTGATGACGCTCCACCGGAGCGCCTGATCTGCCTGCCCGTCGGGCGGGCGTCCAGCCGACCAACCAACTCATGTGAGGCTCCCGCGTGTCTGCCCCCAACATCGCCGCCGAGGGCGTGACCAACCCCTCGATCGACGACCTGCTCACCAAGACCGACAGCAAGTACAAGCTGGTGCTCTACAGCGCCAAGCGGGCGCGCCAGATCAACGCCTACTACTCGCAGCTCGGTGAGGGGCTGCTCGAGTACGTCGGCCCCCTCGTGGACACCCACGTGCAGGAGAAGCCGCTCTCGATCGCGCTGCGCGAGATCAACGACGACCTGCTGACCTGCGAGGACATCGACCCCGCCGAGCTCGCCGCCGAGCAGGAGGCTGCCCGCGCCGCCGCCCTCGACACGGACTTCGGCACCACCGAGTGACCCACCCGGTCCGGTGACCACCCACGCGCACGACGAGGCCGCGACCCCCACGGGGGCGCGGCCCCGTGTCGTCCTCGGGGTCGGCGGCGGCATCGCCGCCTACAAGGCCTGCGAGCTGCTCCGCCGGTTCACCGAGTCCGGCCACGACGTCACCGTCGTCCCCACGGCCGCCGCGCTGCAGTTCGTCGGTGCCGCCACCTGGTCGGCGCTGTCGGGCAAGCCCGTGGCGGCCGACGTGTGGACCGACGTCCACGAGGTGCCCCACGTGCGGATCGGCCAGGAGGCCGACCTCGTGGTGGTCGCGCCGGCGACCGCGGACCTGCTCGCGAAGGCCGCCCACGGCCTGGCCGACGACCTGCTCACCAACACCCTGCTGACCGCGCGCTGCCCCGTGGTGCTGGCGCCGGCCATGCACACCGAGATGTGGGAGCACCCCGCCACCCGCGCCAACGTCGCGACGCTGCGCTCGCGCGGCACCCTCGTCGTGGAGCCCGCCGAGGGCCGCCTGACGGGCAAGGACACCGGCAAGGGCCGGCTGCCGGAGCCCGCCGAGATCTACGAGCTCGCCGTGGAGGTCCTCGCCCGCGGCGGCGAGGCGGACCTCTCGGGCCGTCGCGTGGTGGTCTCCGCCGGTGGCACCCGCGAGTACCTCGACCCGGTCCGGTTCCTCGGCAACCGCTCCTCGGGCCTGCAGGGCTACGCCCTGGCCCGCGCGGCCGCCGCACGCGGCGCGGAGGTCACCCTCGTCAGCGCCAATGTCTCGCTGCCCGACCCCGCCGGGGTCAAGGTGGTCCACGTCGAGACCACCGCCGAGCTGCGCGACGCCGTCGTCGGGGCTGCGCCCACCGCGGACGCCGTGGTGATGGCTGCCGCCCCGGCCGACTTCCGGCCGGCCTCGGTCAGCGGCAACAAGATCAAGAAGGCCGCCGACGGCTCGGCGCCCGCCATCGAGCTCACCCAGAACCCCGACATCCTCCACGAGATCTCCCACGGGCGGACGAACCCCGACGTGGTGGTCGTGGGCTTCGCCGCCGAGACCGGGGACGAGAGCGGCTCGGTCCTCGACCTGGCCCGGGCGAAGCTGGCGCGCAAGGGCTGCGACCTGCTCGTCGTCAACGACGTGAGCGGCGGCGCCGTGTTCGGCAGCCCGGACAACGAGGCCGTCGTACTCGGCGCCGACGGCTCCGCGACCGAGGTGCCGCGCGGCACCAAGGCCGCGCTTGCGCACGCCGTCTGGGACCTCGTCGCCCAGCGGCTGCCCTGACCACAGAGAGACGGGGCCACTGAGACGCCCGTCCCGCATCTCGGGACGACGGTTATGGTTGCCCCAACGACCCCCTACGGGAGAGGACCACAGTGCCCGGACGCCTGTTCACCTCGGAGTCGGTGACCGAGGGTCACCCGGACAAGATCGCTGACCAGATCAGCGACACCGTCCTCGACTACCTCCTCGAGCACGACCCCGCCAGCCGTGTGGCCGTCGAGACGCTGCTCACCACCGGCCTCGTGGTCGTGGCCGGCGAGGTCGCCACGACGGCGTACGCGCCCGTGGCCGAGCTGGTGCGACGCAAGATCCTCGAGATCGGCTACGACCACTCCGAGAAGGGGTTCGACGGCTCGACGTGCGGGGTCACCGTCGCCATCGGCGGCCAGTCGCTCGACATCGCTGCCGGTGTCGACGACGGCCACGAGTCGCGCGTCGGCTCGTCCGTCGACGAGCTCGACCGCCAGGGCGCGGGCGACCAGGGCCTGATGTT
This sequence comes from Nocardioides sp. GCM10027114, assembly GCF_042659625.1. Taxonomy (NCBI): domain Bacteria; kingdom Bacillati; phylum Actinomycetota; class Actinomycetes; order Propionibacteriales; family Nocardioidaceae; genus Nocardioides; species Nocardioides sp. GCM10027114. The sequence continues at coordinate 41,572 of NZ_JBHSSS010000016.1, read as the reverse complement.
CGGCTACGCCTGCGACGACACCCCCGAGCTGATGCCGCTGCCGATCACCATCGCGCAGCGGCTCGCCGAGCGGCTGTCGACGGTCCGCAAGGACGGCACGCTGTCCTACCTGCGGCCCGACGGCAAGACCCAGGTCACCATCGAGTACGACGCCGACAACCGGCCCGTGCGCATCGACACGGTCGTGCTCTCCACCCAGCACGCCGACGACGTCGACCTGGTCTCGACCCTCGAGCCGGACATCAAGAAGCACGTCATCGACCCGGTGCTGGCCCACTTCGACATCCCGTCCGAGGGCTACCGGCTGCTGGTCAACCCGACCGGCCGCTTCGTCGTCGGCGGCCCGATGGGCGACGCGGGCCTGACCGGCCGCAAGATCATCATCGACACCTACGGCGGCATGGCCCGCCACGGCGGCGGCGCCTTCTCCGGCAAGGACCCGTCCAAGGTGGACCGCTCCGCGGCGTACGCCATGCGCTGGGTGGCCAAGCACGTCGTGGCCTCCGGCCTCGCCAAGCGCTGCGAGGCCCAGGTCGCCTACGCCATCGGCAAGGCCGCGCCGGTCGGCGTCTTCATCGAGACCTTCGGCACCGGCGTCGTCCCGGACGAGAAGATCCAGGAGGCCGTGCTCGAGGTCTTCGACCTGCGCCCGGCCGCGATCATCCGTGACCTCAACCTGCTGCGCCCGATCTACGCCAAGACCGCGGCGTACGGCCACTTCGGCCGCGAGCTCCCCGAGTTCACCTGGGAGCGCACCGACCGGGTCGACGAGCTCCGGGCGGCCGCGGGCCTCTGACCCCGCGCTTCGCGCCCCCACGCAGCGATCCCCGGATATCCGGGGATCGCTGCGCTTCTGGGGCATCGGAGTGCCCGAGAAGCGCGGCGAGTGCCGGGGGAGTGTGACTGATGAGGCGACATCCACACTGTCGCCGGGCGCTGGTAGACATGCGCGCATGACCGGCCACGCCCCCGAGGACGAGCTGCTCCCGGGGATGCGGGAGCAGGTGAAGGCCTCGCGCGCCAAGGCCGCAGCCACCCGGCGCCGCAAGGCCGCCGAGGTGGAGCCCGCCGCCACCGCCCCGGTCGCGCAGGTGCTCGTCGACGTGCCGCTGGCCCACCTCGACCGCCCCTTCGACTACCTCGTCCCCGCGGGCATGGCCGACGACGCCGTGCCGGGCGCGCGGGTCAAGGTCCGCTTCGCCGGCCAGGACGTCGACGGGTACGTCGTGGCGCGCGTCGACGCGAGCGAGCACGGCGGCCGGCTGTCACCGCTACGACGTGTCGTGAGCCCCGAGGCGGTGCTCAGCCCCGCCGTCGCCGAGCTCTCCGCCGTCGTCGCGGAGCGGTACGCCGGCACCCGTTCCGACGTCCTCCGGCTCGCCGTCCCGCCCCGCCACGCCACCACCGAGAAGCAGCCGTCCCCGGCGCCGGCCCGGCCGGCCACCCCCGACCTCGCGGCGGGACGGGCCGCGTGGGCCGGCCACGAGCCCGGCCCCGCCTTCGTCCAGCACCTCGCCGACGGCGGCACGCCCCGCGCCGTCTGGGCCGCGGCCCCGGCGACCGACTGGCCGCTGCTGCTCGCCCATGCGGCGGCGGCGACCCTGGCCTCCGGCCGCGGCGCGCTGCTGTGCGTCCCCGACCGGCGCGACCTCGAGCGGCTCGACGCCGCCCTCACCGCGGTCCTGGGGGAGGGCCACCACGTCGCGCTCACCGCCGACGCCGGGCCCGCGGCCCGCTACCGCGACTTCCTCGCCGTCAGCCGCGGCGCGCGCCGCGTCGTCGCCGGCACCCGCGCCGCCGCCTTCGCGCCCGTCCGCGACCTGGGCCTGGTGGCGGTGTGGGACGACGGCGACGACCTCCACGCCGAGCCGCGCGCCCCCTACCCCCACACCCGGGAGTTGCTGCTGCTGCGCGCCGAGCGGGAGGGCGCCGCCGCGCTCGTCGGCGGCTTCGCCCGCTCCGTCGAGGCGAGCTACCTGCTGCGCTCCGGCTGGGCCCGCGAGATCTCCCCGCCCCGGGCGCTGGTGCGCGAGCGTGCCACCGTCGCCGTCACGGGCGGCAACGAGCACGAGCTCGACCGCGACCCCCACGCCAGGGCCGCGCGGGTTCCCGCGGAGGTCACCCGCACCATCCGGAGCGCGCTCGAGCACGGTCCGGTGCTGGTGCAGACCCCCCGCACCGGCTACGCCGTCAGCCTGGCCTGCGAGCGCTGCCGCACCCCCGCCCGCTGCCGGGCCTGCACCGGCCCGCTGGCGCTGCCCGGCCCCACCCGCCCACCGGCCTGCCGCTGGTGCGGCGAGGTCCACGAGGGGTGGGCGTGCTCCGAGTGCGGCCACCGCGGACTGCGCGCCCCGGTGCTGGGCGACGTCCGCACGTCCGAGGAGCTCGGCCGGGCGTTCGCGCCGACCCGGATCGTCACCTCCAGCGGCGACCGGGTCCGGGCCGCCGTGGGTCCGGAGCGGGTCATCGTCGTGGCCACGCCCGGTGCCGAGCCGGTCGCGGACGGGGGCTACGCCGCGGTGGTGCTGCTCGACACGTGGCTCACCCTGTCGCGCGTCGACCTGCGGGCCGGTGAGGAGGCGCTGCGCCGATTCCTCGCCGCGGCGGCGCTGGTGCGGCCCGGCGGCCGGGTCGTCGCCGTGGGCGACCCCGCCCACCCGGTGCTGCAGGCCCTGGTCCGCTGGGACCCCGCCGGCTTCGCCGAGCGCGAGACCGCCGACCGCCTCGCCGCCCACCTTCCGCCGGCTTCCCGCCTGGCCACCGTCACCGGGAAGCCCGGTCCGGTCGACGACGCCCTCACGCTCCTCGACGCCCCCGCCTCCGCCGAGGTGCTCGGCCCGGTGCCGGTCGGGGAGGAGGAGTGCCGCGTGGTGGTGCGGGTGCCCCGGGCCCAGGGCGCTGCCCTGTCGGCGGCGCTCGGCGAGCTGCAACGGGTCCGCGCGAGCCGCAAGCTCGACCCGGTCCGGATCCAGGTCGACCCGCCCACCCTGTGACCCGTCCGGCGCCACCTAGACTTGACCGCTGCCCGCAGCCCAGCAGTTCGACCAGCAGCCCGAGGAGCCCCGTGGCCGTCCGCCCCATCCGCCTGTTCGGTGACCCCGTGCTGCGCCGCCCCGCGATCGAGGTCGTCGACTTCGACAAGGAGCTGCGCACCCTCGTCACCGACCTCACCGACACCATGCTCGACGCGCCCGGCGCGGGCCTCGCGGCGCCGCAGATCGGCGTCGGCCTGCGCGCCTTCACCTGGAACGTCGACGGCGAGGTCGGCCATCTGATCAACCCCGTGCTGGAGCTCTCGGAGGAGAAGCAGGACGGCCCCGAGGGCTGCCTGTCGATCCCGGAGCTCACCTTCGACTGCCTGCGCGCCCTGTCCGTGGTCGCCCGCGGCTTCAACATGTACGGCGACCCGGTCACGATCGAGGGCAGCGAGCTGCTCGCCCGCGCCATCCAGCACGAGAACGACCACCTCGACGGGGTGCTCTTCGTCGACCGCCTCGACACCGAGGCCCGCAAGGCGGCGATGCGGGCGATCCGCGAGTCGGAGTGGTTCGGCGCCGAGCAGCCGACGGTCAAGGTGAGCCCCCACCGCACCAACGGCCTGGGGTTCTGAGCATGCGCGTGGTCTTCGCCGGCACCCCCGAGGTCGCCGTCCCGTCGCTCGACGCCGTGGCGGCGTCCTCCCACGAGCTGGTCGGCGTCGTCACCCGGCCCGACGCACCCGCCGGCCGCGGCCGGCGGCTGGTCGCCAGCCCCGTCGCGCAGCGCGCCGAGGAGCTCGGCGTCCCGGTCCTCAAGCCCGAGCACCCGCGCGACCCCGAGTTCCAGGAGGCGCTGAAGGCGCTGCGCCCGGACTGCTGCCCCGTCGTCGCCTACGGCGCGCTGGTGCCGCAGGCCACCCTCGACATCCCCGTCCACGGCTGGGTCAACCTCCACTTCTCGGTGCTCCCCGCGTGGCGCGGGGCGGCGCCGGTGCAGCACGCCCTCTGGGCCGGCGACGAGGTCAGCGGTGCCACGACCTTCCGGCTGGTGCGCGAGCTCGACGCCGGCCCGACGTATGGCGTGATGACGGAGACGATCCGGCCGCGCGACACCGCCGGCGACCTGCTGGGCCGGCTCGCGGAGGGCGGCGCCGGACTGCTCGTGGCCACCCTCGACGGCATCGCCGACGGCTCCCTCGAGGCGCGGGAGCAGCCCGCCGAGGGTCTCTCGTTCGCGCCCAAGATCTCGGTCGAGGACGCCCGCGTCGACTGGACCGAGCCCGCGGTCGCCGTGGACCGTCGGGTGCGCGCCTGCACCCCGGTGCCCGGGGCGTGGACCACCCACGACGGCCAGCGGCTCAAGCTCGGCCCTGTGGTCCCGGTCGAGCACACCCTTCCCCCCGGGCAGCTGGAGGTGCGCAAGAACGAGGTCCTCGTCGGCACGGGGAGCTACGCGGTCCGGCTGACGGACGTCAAGGCCTTCGGCAAGCGCGAGATGCCGGCGGCCGACTGGGCGCGCGGCGTCCGGGTTGAGTCCGGGGACCGCCTCGGTGACGCTTGAGGCCATGACCGGAGGTGCCACGACCGCGGCGGACGGGGACCGGCCCGCCACCCCCGACGACGTCGACGAGATCTGCCGGAGCCTGCCGGAGACCGAGCTGGGGACATCCTGGGGCGACGTGCCGACCTGGAAGGTGCCGGCCGGCGAGAAGGGCCGCGGGTTCCTGCTCTACCGGCATCCGCACCCCACCGCCGTCGACCCCGCCACCGGCGAGATGTACGACGACCTCCTCGTGATCGTGACCCCGACCGCGGCCGAGAAGCAGGCTCTCGTGGCGGACGAGACCTCGCCGTTCTTCACCATCGACCACTTCCGCGGCAACAACGCCGTCCTCGTGCAGCAGTCGCGGCTCGGCGAGCTCGCCCGGGGCGACCTGGCGGCGATCATCACCGACGCGTGGGCAGCCCGCGCACCCCGGCGCCTGGTACGCCAGCACCTCGGCGAGGGCGATCGTGATGGCTGAGCGCCGAGGTCCCCGTCGGCCGGGCCCCCGGAGCACCCGCCGCCGACCGGCCGCGGACCCGGCCCGCGCCGCGGCGTACGACGTGCTCACCGCGGTGCGCGTCGACGATGCCTACACCAACCTGGTCCTGCCGGCCGTGCTGCGCCGCCACGGGCTCACCGGCCGCGACGCCGCGTTCGCGACCGAGCTGGCGTCGGGGACGCTGCGCCGCCTCGGGACGTACGACGCCGTGCTGGCCGCCTGCGTCGACCGGCCGCTGGCGAAGGTGCAGTCGAAGGTGCTCGACGCGCTGCGGCTCGGCACCCACCAGCTGCTGTCGATGCGGGTCCCGCCGCACGCCGCGATCAGCTCGACCGTCGACCTGGTGCGCGACCGCGTCGGTCAGGGGCCGGCGGGCTTCACCAACGCGGTGCTGCGCCGGGTGACCGACAGCGACCTGTCCGGTTGGGTGCGTCGCGTCGCCCCGGACCCGGCCGCCGACCCGCACGGGTTCGCCGCGGTCGCCCACGCCCACCCGGGCTGGGTCGTCGACGCGCTCGCGGAGGCCGTGGGCGAGGACGAGCTCGACGCGCTGCTCGCCGCCGACAACGACCCGCCGCGGGTGGTCCTCGTCGCCCGCCCCGGACGGGCGACGCGCGACGAGCTCCCGGGAACGCCGACCCCGCTCTCGCCGTACGGCGTGGTGCTCGACGGCGGTGACCCGGGCGGCGTCGCGGCCGTGGCCGAGGGCCGCGCCGGGGTGCAGGACGAGGGCTCGCAGCTGGTGGCGCTGGCGCTGGCCCGTGCGGGCGTCGACCCGGACCCGGCAAGGGACCCGGAGCGCGCGACCGAGCGCTGGCTCGACGCCTGCGCCGGTCCGGGTGGCAAGGCCGCCCTGCTCGCGGCGCTCGCGTACGAGCAGGGGGCCCTGCTGCTGGCCTCGGAGCGGCAGGAGCACCGCGCCGGGCTCGTCCGCCGAGCCGTCGCCGGTGCCGAGGGTTTGGTGGGTGTCGTGACCGCCGACGGCACCCGCCCCGCGTGGCGGGAGGGCTCGTTCGACCGGGTCCTGGTCGACGCGCCCTGTTCGGGGCTGGGTGCGCTGCGCCGGCGGCCCGAGTCCCGCTGGCGGCGCCGGCCGGAGGACGTGACGGAGCTGGTCCCGCTGCAGCGGCGCCTGCTCGGCGCCGCCCTCGACAGTGTGCGGCCCGGCGGCGTGGTGCTCTACGCGACCTGCTCGCCCGTTGTCGCGGAGACCGCCGGCGTGGTGCGCGACGTGCTCGCTGCCCGGGAGGACGTGGTCCTCGAGGACGCCGGGCCGTTGCTGCCCGAGGTGGCGGACGCCGCCGGGCCGCTGCCCGGCACCCTCCAGCTGTGGCCGCACCGGCACCGGACCGACGCGATGTTCCTGGCGCTGCTGCGCCGGCGTTGACCGGTCGCCGCCGGTGGTCCAGCGGATGACTAGGCGCACCGGACCGGCCCATCCCGCATCTGGGTGAAACGTGTGGCCATTGTTGGTGGTCGGTGGTCCAATGGCGCTACGGCGTCGCCACGGGGGGACGGGGCCGGTGGACGTCGGGAGGGCCCTATGCGACGGGCGACGGTCGTGACCGCGATGACCGCGGCACTCTCGCTGCCACTGGCGCCCGCGCTCGCCGACACCACCGTGGTGGTGCCCGGCCTGGCGTTCCCCGACTCGGGGACCTACCTCACCTGGTTCGGCTGCACCGACCTCTACCACGCGGACACCCGCTCGCCACAGATCCGCATCGCCCGTGACCAGGGCGGCGCCCCTGCCGGCACCCGGAGCTTCGGGGTGCGCATGCCCGGTGACGGCACCGCCTCTGGTCCGGTGTTCCGCGTCGACTCGGTGGCCGACACCACCGTGGCCGGCTTCACCGCGCGCTCCGACGGGGGAGGGGCCGGCGTCGCCTACGTCTGGTTCGTGACCCCCGACCTGCTGCCCGGCGAGGTCTGGTCCGGGCGCGCCGACCTGTCGGTCGGCCCCCAGTGGACCGAGGTCGACGCCGCCGGAGCCGACTACACCTGGACCCGCTACCAGGCCGTCACCGGCGAGGTCCTCGAGGACGGCGGCAGTGCCGGGATCGACACGTTCACCGCCGAGCACGGCGACGGGCCGGGCTATCTGCTGGCCGGCCTCGGCTGCGACGGAGAGGAGTTCGCCCTCGACGCGCTGGAGTTCGGCAGCCCCGGCGAGGTGACGACGTACGACCTCGAGGGGATGTCGGTCGCGACGACCATCACTGCCTCCGCGACCCGCGTCGAGCGTGGGGGAGAAGTGACGCTAAAGGGGTCCACCGTCGACGCCGACGGGGAGCCCGTGGGCGCGACGCTGGTGCTCGAGAGCAGGCCGGAGGGCGCCGCGGGGTTCAGTCCGGTGCCGGGTGGTGCGGTGCACGCGGGACCCGACGGGGACGTGACCGCGACCGTCTCGCCCAAGGTGACCACGGCCTACCGCTGGGCCCGGCCGGCCACCGGGTACGCCGACGGCGGCCACTCCGGCGAGGTCACGGTGAGGGTCGCCGAGGGCGCGACCCCGTCACCCACGTCGCCGTCCACCCCGACGAACGAGCCGAGCCAGACCAGCGAGCCGACCCCGTCGAACCCGGCCGGCCCGTCGAACCAGCCGAGCCCGACGCCTCCACCGCCGCCGACTCCGTCCGACACCCCGGGCCCGACCGGGTCGCCCTCGCCCAGCCCGTCCCAGAGCGAGTCGACCTCGCCTTCGCCCTCCTCGACTCCTGCGCCGACCCCGTCCGAGGGGACAACGACCGACCTGACGCCCGGACCCGAGGAGCCCCAGACGCCCGCGCTCCCGGAGCCGCCCCTCCCCGAGGCGTCCGCGACGTCCCCGGCCGGGTGAGCGCCGGCGCCGCGGCCGGTGACTGCCGTGCCGTAGGTTGAACGCATGCCGGACAGCCGGGACGCCGCCCACCGTAACCCCGACGTGGACGCCTGGTTCGCGTCCTGCTCCAACCCGCAGAAGGACCTCGTCCAGGCCGTGCGCGACGTCGTGCTCGGGGCCGACGACCTGGTGACCGAGACGATCAAGTGGCAGGCGCCGACGTTCAGGTACGACGGCAACATCGCGTCCCTCTACCCGAAGGCGACCAAGCACGTGTCGCTGATGTTCCACACCGGCGCGGCCCTGCCGGACCACGCGCTGCAGGGTCTCCGGGCCTGGATCGCCTCGCGGGACTCCGGGTCCTGACGTGGGGTCCTCCACCACCCCGGCCGTGGAGGTCGAGGTCGACGGTCGCGTCGTCCGCGTGAGCAACCCCGACCGGGTCTACTTCCCGGAGACCGGCGCCACCAAGCTCGACCTCGTCGAGTACTACCTGGCGGTCGGCGACGGCATCGTCAACGCCCTGCTCGACCGCCCGTGCATGCTGCACCGCTTCCCCAAGGGGCTGGCCGGCGACAAGGTGCACCAGAAGCGGCTGCCCGCCGGCGCTCCCGACTGGGTGGAGACGGTCCGCCTCCACTTCCCCCGGTGGAACCGGACCGCCGACGAGCTCTGCGTCACGGAGCTGGCCAGCGTGATCTGGGCGGTGCAGATGTCCACGGTCGAGTTCCACCCCTGGAACAGTCGCCGGGAGGACACCGAGAGCCCCGACGAGTGGCGGATCGACCTCGACCCCGGCCCGCTCTGCGACTTCGCCACCGTGCAGCGGGTGACCGGGGTCGTCCACGAGGTGCTCGACGGGCTCGGAGCGACCGGCTTCCCCAAGACAAGCGGCGGGAAGGGCCTGCACGTCTACGTCCGGATCCCTCCCGACCACGGCTTCCAGGACGTCCGCCGTGCCGCCCTCGCCTTCGCGCGGGAGGTCGAGCGCCGGGCGCCCGACGACGTCACCACCGCCTGGTGGCGCAAGGACCGCGACCCGCACCACCTCTTCGTCGACTACAACCAGAACGCGCGCGACCACACGATCGCCGCGGCGTACTCCGTGCGCGGAGTGGCCGACGCCCGGGTCTCCACCCCGGTGCGCTGGGACGAGGTCGACGACGTCGACCCGCGCGACTTCACGATCGCCACGGTCCCCGAGCGCTACGCCCGGCTCGGCGACCTGCATGCCGCCATCGACGACCATCCGTTCGACATCGCCCCGCTGCTGGAGTGGGCGGACCGTGACGAGCGCGAGGGCCGGGAGACCCCGGCCGACCCGGACGAGATCTGACCGCCCCTAGGATCAACGACCGTGGGCATCCAGATCACTCCGAGCATCCTCAACGCCGACTTCGCCGCGCTGGGCGCGGAGGTGGGCCGCATCCCCGGGGCCGACTGGGTCCACGTGGACGTCATGGACAACCACTTCGTCCCCAACCTGACGTTCGGGCCCACCATGGTCGAGGCGCTGGCGCGCAGCACCGACACCCCGCTCGACGCCCACCTCATGATCGAGGACCCCGACCGCCACGCCGTGACGTACGTCGAGGCCGGCTGTGGCTCGGTCACCTTCCACGTGGAGGCGGCAGCCGCCCCGGTGCGGCTGGCACGCGAGATCCGCTCCCACGGTGCCCGGGCCTCGATGGCGCTGAAGCCGGCCACGCCGGTGGAGCCCTACGAGGACCTGTTGCCCGAGCTCGACATGCTGCTGATCATGACCGTGGAGCCGGGGTTCGGCGGCCAGAAGTTCCTCGACCTGTGCCTGCCGAAGATCCGGCGGGCGCGCGCCATGCTCGACCGCCACGGCATCGAGACCTGGCTGCAGGTCGACGGTGGCGTCTCGCTGGAGACCATCGAGCGCTGCGCCGAGGCAGGCGCGGACGTGTTCGTCGCCGGCTCCGCCGTCTACTCCGCCGAGGACCCCGACGCGATGGTGGCCTCGCTGCGCAAGGCCGCCGAGCAGGCCGCTCCCGGGCGGTAACGGCCCGACGACCGGACCGACGACCGGACCGGGACGGCGGGCGCAGCCTGCCGTGTGGCACCCTTGTGCCAGCAGAGCCATGTGCTCGCGTGCACTGGGGTCGGTGAAATTCCGAGCCGGCGGTGAAAGTCCGCGACCCGGTCACAGCCAGTGACCGGTTGACCAGGTGGAACTCCTGGACCGACGGTCAGAGTCCGGATGGGAAGCGCACGCCGCAGGTCCCGACCGTTGCGACGGTCCGGGCAGCCAGGCCTCCCACCACCCCTGTCCCGCGGGCCGCCGACACGGACGGAGCGAGACGCATGGGGCGCGAGAGGCCCTTCACCGGGGCGGAGACCGTCGCGATGCGGCGTGCGCTCGCGCTGGCGGCCACGCCCGGCGTCCCCCTCGGCCCCAACCCCCGCGTCGGCTGCGTGCTGCTGGGAGAGGACGGCACCGCCGTCGCCGAGGGCTTCCACCGCGGCGCGGGCAGCGCCCACGCCGAGGTCGATGCGCTGCGTGCCGCCGGCGAGGACGCGCGCGGGACGACCGCGGTCGTGACGCTCGAGCCGTGCAACCACACCGGCCGGACCGGGCCGTGCGCCGAGGCGCTGCTCGCCGCCGGTGTACGCCGCGTGGTGTTCGCCCAGCCCGACCACAACCCCGTTGCGCAGGGTGGCGCCGAGACGCTGCGCGCCGGGGGCGTCGACGTCGCCGGCGGCCTGCTCGAGGACGAGGCCCGGGCCCTGAACCGGGCCTGGACCTTCGCGCTGGACCACCAGCGCCCCTTTGTGACCTGGAAGTTCGCCGCCACCCTCGACGGACGCAGCGCCGCGGCCGACGGGACCAGTCGCTGGGTCTCCGGCCGCGCTGCCCGCCTCGACACCCACCGGCTCCGCGCGGAGTGCGACACGATGCTGGTCGGGACCGGCACCGTGCTGGCCGACGACCCGCAGCTCACGGTCCGCGACGAGGAGGACCGGCCGCTGCCGCGTCAGCCCCTGCGGGCCGTCATGGGCCTGCGCGAGATCGACCCGGCCAGCCGTGTCCTGGACGACCAGGCCGAGACGGTCCTGCTGCGCACGCGTGACCCCCGCGAGGCGCTCGCCGAGCTCTTCGCGCGCGACCGGCAGCACGTCTTCCTGGAGGGCGGCCCGACGCTCGCCGCGGCCTTCCTGGCGGCCGGGCTCGTCGACGAGGTCGTCACCTACGTCGCGCCGATGCTGCTCGGCGACGGCCGCAGCGCCGTGGGCGACCTCGGCATCGGCACCATCGCCGACGCCCGTCGGCTCCGGCTCACGGACGTCACCACCGTCGGCACCGGCGCCGACGCCAACGTCCGCCTCACCATGACCCCGGGGGAGACCCCGGGGCCCAGCCCCCGAGAGGATCGCTGAATGTTCACCGGAATCGTCGAGGAGCTCGGCACCGTCGAGCATGTCGAGGACCAGGGCGACGCCGTACGGCTGACCGTCCGTGCCACGACGGTGCTCGAGGACGCGAAGCTCGGCGACTCGATCGCCGTCAACGGCTGCTGCCTCACCGTGGCCGCCCGCACCGACGACACCTGGACCGCCGACGTCATGCAGGAGACGCTCGACAAGACCTCGCTGCGCGGCGTCGCCGCGGGTGACCGGGTCAACCTCGAGCGCGCGGTCACCGCGCAGACCCGGCTCGGCGGCCACATCGTGCAGGGCCACGTCGACGGCGTCGGCGAGGTCCTGCGGCGGACCCCGAGCGAGCACTGGGAGGTCGTGGAGGTCTCCGTCCCCGAGCACCTCTCGCGCTACCTCGTCGACAAGGGGTCGATCACCGTCGACGGCGTGAGCCTGACCGTGGTCGAGGCCGGTGCCGACCGGTTCACCGTGAGCCTCATCCCCGAGACCCTGGCCCGGACCACGCTCGGCTTCCGGGCGCCGGGGGACCGGGTCAACCTCGAGACCGACGTCATCGCCAAGCACGTGGAGAAGCTGGTGCGCGCCTACACGCGCCCCGAGGAGCAGGAGACCCCCGCATGACCCCCCGCACCCCCCAGCACGGGACGGTCCGGCTCGACAGCGTCGAGCGTGCGATCGCCGACATCGCCGCCGGCAAGGCGGTCGTGGTCGTCGACGACGAGGACCGCGAGAACGAGGGCGACATCATCTTCGCCGCGTCGAAGGCCACACCGGAGCTGATGGCCTTCACCATCCGCTACTCCAGCGGCGTCATCTGCGTGCCGATGCCCGCGGACATGCTCGACCGGCTCGAGATCCCGCTGATGACCCCGCACAACAAGGACCGGCTCCGCACCGCCTACACGATCTCGGTCGACGCCCGCGACGGCGTCTCGACGGGGATCTCGGCGGCCGACCGGGCCCACACCGTGCGCGTGCTCGCCGACTCGGCCACCGAGCCGTGGGAGATCACCCGCCCCGGCCACGTCTTCCCGCTGCGCTACCGCGAGGGCGGCGTCCTGGTCCGGCGCGGGCACACCGAGGCGGCGGTCGACCTCGCCAAGCTGGCGGGCCTGACGCCGGCCGGCGTGCTCGTCGAGGTCGTCAACGACGACGGCACCATGAAGCGCGGGCCGGAGCTGCGGGAGTTCGCCGACGAGCACGGGCTCGCGATGATCTCGATCGAGGACCTCGTGAAGTACCGCCGCCGCCACGAGGTGCTCGTCGAGCGGGTCGCGGAGACGCGGCTGCCGACCAAGTTCGGCGACTTCACGGCGTACGGCTACCGGATCACGGTCGACGACTCCGAGCACATCGCGCTCGCGTACGGCGACCTGTCGGGCGACCAGCCGGTGCTCACCCGGGTCCACTCCGAGTGCCTGACCGGCGACGTGTTCGGCAGCCACCGGTGCGACTGCGGCCCGCAGCTCGACGAGGCCCTCGAGCGGATCGTCGCCGAAGGTCGCGGCGTCGTGGTCTACCTGCGCGGCCACGAGGGGCGCGGGATCGGGCTGGTGGCCAAGCTGCAGGCGTACGCGCTGCAGGACGGCGGTCGCGACACCGTGGACGCCAACCTCGACCTCGGCCTGCCGGCCGACGCCCGCCACTACGGCACCGCCACGCAGATCCTGCGCGACCTCGGCATCGGCAGCGTGCGGCTGCTGACGAACAACCCCGACAAGAGCACCAGCCTCGAGGAGTTCGGGGTGCCCGTGGCGGCGCGGGTGCCGCTGACCCCTCACCCCAACGACCACAACCTGGCCTACCTGCTGACCAAGCGGGACCGGATGGGGCACGACATGCCCCACCTGGCGGCCGACACCGTGACACAGAACGGAGACGCATCGTGAGTGGAGCAGGATCCCCCGACCAGACCCCCGTCGACTGCCACGACCTGCGGGTCGCGATCGTGGCGGCCAGCTGGCACGAGACCGTGATGGCCGGCCTCCTCGACGGCGCCCAGCGGGCGTGCAAGGACTACCGCGTCGAGGCGCCGGTGCTCGTGCGGGTGCCGGGCACCTTCGAGCTCCCCGTGGTGGCCCACACCCTGGCGAGCCAGGGGTACGACGCGGTGGTGGCGCTCGGCGTGGTGATCCGCGGCGGGACGCCCCACTTCGAGTACGTCTGCCAGGCGGCGACGGACGGCCTCGGGCGCGTGGCGCTGGACCACCAGACCGCGGTCGGTTTCGGCGTGCTCACGTGCGACGACGAGGAGCAGGCGCTCGACCGGGCCGGCCTGGCGACGTCCCGCGAGGACAAGGGCTACGAGGCCGCCTCGGCCGCGCTGGTGACGGCGCAGACCCTGCGGTCGGTCAAGCGCGGCTACGACACCTGACCCCCCGTCGTGAGCCCGTCGTCGGCCGGCGGGACCGCGTCGGGTGTGTCACCGGACACGCTCTAGGCTGGTGGATCGTGAAGACGTTCGAGGGGCTCTGGGAAGAGCTCAGTGAGAAGGCGCGCACGCGCCCGGAGGGTTCCGGCACGGTCCAGCAGCTCGAGGCCGGCGTGCATGCCATCGGCAAGAAGCTCGTCGAGGAGGCCGCCGAGTCCTGGATGGCCGCCGAGCACGAGTCCCGCGAGCGGGCCGCCGAGGAGATCAGCCAGCTGCTGTACCACGCTCAGGTGCTGATGCTGGCCAGCGGCCTCACGCTCGACGACGTCTACGCCCACCTCTGAGGAGACCGCGTGACCCAGAACCACAACGGCGGGCTGCTGCGGGTCGCCGTCCCCAACAAGGGGGCGCTCTCCCAGTCCGCCTCGGAGATCCTGCGCGAGTCCGGCTACCGCCAGCGCCACGACTCCAAGGAGCTCACGCTGGTCGACGCCGAGAACGGCGTCGAGTTCTTCTACCTGCGTCCCCGCGACATCGCGCTGTACGTCGGTGAGGGGACGCTCGACGTCGGCATCACCGGCCGCGACCTGCTGCGCGACTCCGGCGCCAAGGCCGACGAGGTGCTCGGCCTCGGCTTCGGCCGCAGCCGCTTCCACTTCGCCGGCCCCGTGGGCCACTACCGCGAGCTCGCCGACCTCGCCGGCAAGCGCATCGCCACGTCGTACACCGGTGTGGTGCGTGCCTTCCTCGAGGAGCGCGGCATCGAGGCCACCGTCACCCGCCTCGACGGCGCCGTGGAGACCAGCATCCAGCTCGGTGTGGCCGACGTGATCGCCGACGTGGTCGAGACCGGCAGCACCCTGCGCGCCGCGGGCCTCGAGACGTTCGGCGAGACGATCCTGGAGTCGGAGGCCGTCCTGGTCACCCGCGGCGGGGAGATCCCGCCGGGCTTCGAGATCTTCCGGCGCCGGCTCGAGGGCGTCCTGGTCGCGCGCAGCTACGTGATGATGGACTACGACATCCGCGCCGAGCGCGTCGAGCAGGCCTGCGCGCTGACGCCGGGCATCGAGAGCCCCACCGTCTCGCCGCTGCACCGCGAGGGCTGGGTGGCGGTCCGGGCGATGGTGCCGCGCGCCGGTGCCCAGCGCCTGATGGACGAGCTGTTCGAGCTGGGTGCCCGCGGCATCCTCCTCACCGACATCCATGCCTGCCGACTCTGAGCTGTCGCTGCCGCACACCTGGCGCCCGCTGGGCGTGCGGCTGGCAGGAGCGTTCTTCGGCGGGGCGCTGCTCGTGGTCTGCGTGGCCGCCTGGTTCGCCTTCGACCCCGAGACCCGGGCGAAGTTCACCCCGTTCCAGCGCGGCACCCTGCTGTTCCTGGGCGCCCTGGCCTTCTCCGCCGGCTTCGCGCTGACCCGCTCGCGGGTCGTGGCGGAGGAGGACCGGCTGGTCGTGGTGAACGGTTACCGCCGGCGCGAGTTCGAGTGGGCCGAGGTGCTGGCGGTGCACCTGCCGCCCGGCGCGCCCTGGGCCGTGCTCGACCTCGCCGACGGCACGACCGCAGCCGCGATGGGCATCCAGGGCTCCGACGGTGCGCGGGCACGTCGCCAGCTGCGCGAGCTGCGCGGGCTGATCGCCCGCCCCTGACGTCTCAGCCGACCGCGCGGACGCCCCAGGACGCGGCGAAGGTGTCGCCGTCCTCGCCGGCCGGAGCCAGCACCCGCAGCCCCTCGCCGGACCGGAACGCGTCGGCGGGAGCGGTCATCGGCTCGACCGCCAGGGACCGCCTGGCCGTCGCCGGCACGTCGTCACCGGAGTAGACCTGCAGCCAGCCGTGGGCGGCGTCGACCCACAACGCCACCCCGTGGCCGGTGGCGGGGTCCGCCAGGACCGTCACCGCGTGGCCGTGCTCGTCGCGGACCAGGTCCGTGAAGGCGTCGTCGAACGCCGTCGCGCCGATCTCGCGGCCCCCCGTGAAGTCGTACGCCGTCCCGGCGACCGGCTCGCTGCCCACGGGGATCAGCCGGTCGTCGACGAGCAGCCGGGTACGGGCCGGCAGCGTCAGCCGCAGCCCGTCCACGGGACCCGAGCCGACGGCGAGGTAGGGGTGGGCGCCGTGCGCGTAGGGCGCGGGCTCGGGGGAGAGGTTGGTGACGGACTGCGTGACCGTCAGGCCGTCCGCCGACAGGTCGTGGAGCACGTGGAGGTCGAGCGTCCAGGGGTAGCCGCTCTGGGCCATGAGGCGGCACGACAGCGAGACCGAGGTGTCGGTGTGCTCGTGCACCGTCCACGCCGCCCAGCGGACCAGGCCGTGGGAGGCGTTGCCGCGGGGGACGTCGCTGATGGGGAGCTGCAGGTCGTGCTCGCCGAACCGGTAGGCGCCGTCCCGGATCCGGTTGGGCCATGGGGCCAGCAGCTGGCCGCGGCCGCCGGACGGCATCGCGTCCTCGTCGAAGCCGTCGAGCAGCGGGCGCCCTTCGTGCTCGAGCATTCGGAGGGTGGCCCCGGACTCGGTCACGACGGCCCGGTAGCCGCCGGCCCGGATCTCGAACTGGTCTCCTGTCAGCGGCATGGGAGCACCCTAGTGCGGTGGTTCAGCCACCCGGGGCGAGGCGTCCCCAGCCGTCCACCCGCAGGTCGGCGGTGCCGGGGAGGCCCTCGCGCGCGAAGTGCTCCCGCTCCGCGGCGTGCCACACCTCCAGCTCGGACCGGATCTCGTGGCCGTCCCGGTCCAGCGCCCGCTCGAGGCGCAGCGCGTCGTCGTCGGCGGCGACCCACACGAGGCAGGCCCGCCGGTGCGCGAGGGCCCGGGCCCCCGCGCCGACGCCGTCGAGGACGAGCAGGTCGACCGGGAGCACCTCCTGCTCCTCGCCGACCCGGCCCTGCTCCCAGTCGTAGCGCCGGTAGCGCGCCGGGTGCCCGCCGGCGAGGGGCTCCACGACGAGGGTGCGCAGCCGGTCGGCGAGGCCCGGCAGCCCGCCCCAGCCGTCCAGCAGGTCGTCGGTGTGCACGACCTGGACGCGAGCGCCCCGCGCGGTCGCCTCCGCCGCCACGGCCCGGGCCAGCACGGACTTGCCCGACCCCGACGGCCCGTCGACGCAGACCAGCCGCCCGCGCCCGAGCCGGGCCGGCGACGACAGGGCGCGCTCCAGGACGGTGGTGACGGTCGTGGCCGGCACGGTCGAGGAGGACCCGGAGGAGGACACCGTCAGAACACCTGGCCCAGGCCGCGGTACGTCGGCACCGAGCCGACCACCTCCTCGCCCGAGACGAGGTGGACCTCGTTGGCGTGCTCGAAGAGCTCGCCCGACTTGGCGTGCCGGAACCACACGAGGTCGCCGATCCGCAGCCGGGCGGCCGTCGGCCCGGTCAGCGGCGTCTGCACCTCACCCGCGCCCTCGAGCGCCGTCAGCTGGAGGCCGGCGGGCGCCCACGGGACCGGCAGCCGGTCACGGCCCGCCGCGCCCGAGGCCACGAAGCCGCCGCCGTGCACTGTCACGACCAGCTGGTGCGGCCGGCGTACGACGGGGACGGCGAAGTACGCCGCGGGGCGCGGCTCGAAGGACCGGTAGTGGTCGAAGAGGGCGGGCACCAGCAGTCCCGAGCCCGCGGCCACCTCGGTGACGGTCGGGTCCTGCGCCGTCTCGGCGACCGAGCCCGAGCCGCCGGCGTTCCAGAACTCCAGCTCGACCTCGCCGTCCAGCGCGCGGGCGACCTCGCGGCGCCGGAGCGCCAGCTGGGCGTGGGAGGCCGACTTGAGGCGGCGGACCACCGCGGAGCGCAGCCGGTGGTGCGGCACGTCGTCGGCGACGCCGGCGACCTGGCCCTCGTAGGTCATCACGCCGACCAGCCGGAACCCCTGCCGGTCCGAGACCGCGCGCGCCAGCCGGATCACGTCCGCCACGTCGTGGAGCGGCGACCGCTTGGGGCCGACGTGGCGGCCGGCGACCTGGAGCCCGGCGTCGACGTCGATGGCCACCCGCACCGGCACGGCCCGCGAGGAGCGCAGGCTGTCGACCAGGTCGAGGTGGTCGACGTGGTCGACCATGAGTGTGATCGCCGCGGCCGCCTTCGGCGACGTCACCAGCCGGGACAGCGCGGCGCGGTCCACGGACGGGTAGGCCACCAGCAGGTCGTCGGAAAGGCCCTCCTCGTGCAGCCAGAGGGCCTCGGCGAGGGTGTAGCAGAGCAGCCCGCGGAAGCCGGGTCGGGCCAGCGCCCGCTCCAGCAGCGCCGGGACGCGGACGGACTTCGTGGCGAGGCGCACCGGCGTCCCGTCGGCGCGGTGGACCAGGTCCGCCGCGTTGGCGTCGAAGGCGTCGAGGTCGACCACCAGCAGCGGGGTGGACGTCAGTCGTGCCTCGGCCACGGCGGTCCCGAGCCGCGACCACAGGGCGTCGCGGTCGGCGGCCGTGGCCGCCATCAGGTGATGCCGCGCTTGCGCAGGATGGCCTCGATGTCGGCCATGTCGTCGTCGTCGTCGAGCGCCGGCTTGCCGGGCCCGGCCGCCTTCGGCAGCTGCTTGTCCTTGCGGCCCTTCGCAGCCCGGGGCTCGCCGTCGCCGCCCTTGACCGCGCGACCGCCGACCCCGCGCTCGCGCAGCACGCCGGAGACGAGCAGCAGCATCACGGCCGTGCCGGCCAGCGCAATGCCGATCCACACGCGCGGGCTGAGCACGAGGCCCGTCGCCCAGTCGGCGACGGAGCCGCCGATCTCGGTGAACATCTCCATCGTGCCGGTCATCCACGCCGCCGGGGGGAGCAGCGTCAGTCCGGCGCTGCGGAGGCCGGACGCGATCCCGCGCCTTCGGAACGCGACCCAGGTCCACGCCGCCAGCAGCAGCGTGAGGGTCAGCGTCAGGGCGCCCCAGGTGACCTCGTCCACACCCCCAGCCTTGCACACGGTCGGTGGGGCCGGGGGCGTGGACGGGGCCGGTCAGACGGCCGCCGGAAGCTGCCCCGGGACGGGCGCGCTGCCGAGGAGCCCGCGCGCCCGGAGCAGTGGCATCACCCCCTCGGCGAACCAGTGGGCTTCCTCGATGTGGGGGTAGCCGGACAGGATCAGCTCGTCGATCCCGAGCCGGTGGTACTCCTCGATCCGGTCGGCCACCTCCTCGTGGCTGCCGACCAGTGCCGTGCCGGCTCCGCCGCGGACCAGCCCCACACCGGCCCACAGGTTGGGGGCCACCTCCAGCTCACGGGCGGAGTCGAAGGTCGACCGTCCTCCGCGCAGCGCCGTCATCCGCTGCTGACCCGTCGACTGCGTCGCGGCGAGGGCGTGCTGGGCCCCGGCGACGGCGGCCGGGTCGAGCGTGTCGAGCAGCCACTGGGCGTGCCGCCACGCCTCCTTCCCCGTGTCTCGGGACAGGGTGTGGATCCGCAGCCCGAACCGCAGGTCGCGCCCCTCGCGCGCGGCGAGGTCCCGCATCCACGCGATCTTTTCAGCGACCTGGTCCGGCGGCTCTCCCCAGGTCAGGTACACGTCGGCGTGGCGGGCCGCGACCGGCCCGGCCGGGCCCGAGGACCCTCCGAAGTAGATGGTGGGAAGCGGCGAGATCCCGCCGCTGACCAGCGCACCGCGGACCGGGTAGCGCTCCCCGTCGTGGTCGAAGGGTGCGTCCAGCCAGGTGCCGCGGACCACGTGGAGGAACTCGTCGGTCCGCGCGTAGCGCTCCTCCTTCGACACCGTGTCGCCGAAGCGGGACTGCTCGGTCGGCTCGCCGCCGGTGACGACGTTGAGCAGCAGCCGCCCGCCCGAGATGCGTTGGTAGGTCGCCGCCATCTGCGCGGCCAGGACCGGGTGGACGACGCCGGGACGGAACGCGACGAGGAACTTCAGCCGCGACGTCTCCCTGATGAGCGCCGCTGTCGTGAGCCACGCGTCCTCGCAGAACGTGCCGGTAGGGGTGAGCACCCCCTCGAAGCCGAGGTGCTCGGCGGTCCGTGCGACCTGGGCGAGGTAGTCGATGGTCGGCTCGCGGTAGCCCTGCGTGGCGGTCTCGCGCAGGCCGGAGCGGACCGTGTGGGGCACGCCCTGGCCGGCCCCCAGGAGGGAACGGCTGTCGCCGGGCGTGGGCAGGAACCAGTGCAGCGTGAGGTTCATCGTCTCACCCACCCTTCGTGACGTCGTTGAAGGCGTCGGTGAAGAACCCTGTGACGTCGAGGCCCTCGGGCAGCAGTCCGGCCGCGGCGAACGTGTCTGCCATCTGCTGCTCGGAGTCGACGACGTCGGGTCCGATGGGGGCCAGCTCCACGTCGCGCTTGCGCACCGCGGCGAGGGTGACCTCCTCGGGGAGGCCGGTCTCCTCGGCCCACGCCTCGGCCCACTCCTCCTGGTGGGTCCGCGACCACACCTGCGCGCGCGCGATGCGCGCGAGGTAGTCCTCCAGAGCGGCCCGGGTGGCGGGGTCGTCCAGTGCGGCGTGGGAGACCGTCTGGAAGATGTATCCGTTCACGACGCCCCGTCCGGTCGTCAGCACCCGCGCATCGGCCTGGATCTCGGCCTGCGAGGTGTAGGGCTCCCACGTCACCCAGGCGTCCAGGTGCCCCGACGTGAACGCCGCCAGGGCGTCCGCCGGCTGGAGGTTCTGGACGTCGAGGTCGTCGTACTCGAGACCGGCGCGGTCGAGCTGCGCGAGCAGGTGGTAGTGCGCCGAGGAGCCCTCGGCCACGCCGACCTTCGCGCCGGCGAGGTCCTCGACCGACTGGATGTCGGAGTCCTCCGGCACGAGGACGGCGTCACCGCGCCCGCCGTACGTCGCCGCCTGCACGGCCGTGAACTCTCCCCGGGCGGCGGCCGCGAACAGCGGCGGTGTGTTGCCGACGCCGCCGACGTGGAGGGAGCCCGAGTTGAGTGCCTCGAGCAGTGGCGGACCGGAGGTGAACTCCTGCCAGGTGATCTCGTACGGCACGTCGCGCAGCTGGCCAGCGGCCTCGAGCAGCGCGCGGGACCCGCCACGCTGGTCGCCGACCACCAGGGTGACCTCATCGAGGTCCACGGAGCCGTCCTCGTTCACCGCGGCCTCGTTGCCGGTCGCGGCTCCGCCGCACCCTGCGAGCAGGGCGGCCGCGGCCAGCAGGCCGCCGGCGCGGAGGCGCGCCTGCGTCCGGTTGGGGTGGGGAAGTCGGGTGGTCATGCTGCTCCTTCGTCTCGTCGGTGGCTGGTGGTGCGGTTCGGGTTGGGTGGCAGGGGCCGGACACCGAGGGCCTGGAGGATCTCGGTGCGGGTGGTGGCGATCTCGGGTCGGGACGGCGCCCGGTCCGTGCGGGGCAGGTCGTCGAGCACCCAGGTGCGCACGATCCGTCCCTCGTCCATGAGCACGACGCGGTCGGCCAGCGCGAGCGCCTCGTCGACGTCGTGGGTGACGAGGAGGATCGCCATGGCGTGACGCCGCCACAGCTCGATGACGAGCTGGTGCATCTCGATCCGGGTGAGCGCGTCGAGGGCGCTGAACGGCTCGTCGAGGAGCAGCAGGTCGGGGTTGCCGACGAGCGCGCGGGCGAGCGACACGCGCTGTGCCTGGCCGCCCGAGAGCTGGAGCGGCCAGCTGTCCAGCCTCCCTCCCAGCCCGACCTCCGACAGGGCGTCCTCGGCGCGCCGGCGCCGGGCTCGGCGGTCGAGGTCGAGCAGGGCCAGCTCGACGTTCTGGCCGACGGTTCGCCACGGCAGCAGCCGTGGCTCCTGGAAGGCCACGGCCGTCCTGCCGTGCACCTCCACCTCGTCGGCCGGTGCGGGGTCGAGGCGGGCGAGGCTGCGCAGGAGCGTCGACTTGCCGCACCCGGAGCGGCCCAGGAGGACCACCAGCTCGCCGCGCCCGATCTCGAGGTCGACGTCGCGCAGCACCTCCACCCGGCCGAAGGACCTGTGGTGCCCGGTCAGCCGGGCGACGTGCCGCGACGACCCGCCCCTGGTCGGGGCCGCGGTGGGGTGAGGGGGAGGGGTCAGGAGCGCCATGCCAGGGCCTTCCTCTCGAGGTGACGGACGATGGCGTCGGTCGCCAGACCGAGCAGGCTGTAGACGGCCAGGCCGACGACGATGACGTCGGTCTGGAGGAAGTCCTTCGCGTGGAGGATCACGTGGCCCAGTCCCTCGGAGGCGCTGATGGTCTCGGCGACGATGAGGGACAGCCAGGCGATGCCCAGGCTCTGGCGCAGGCCGACCAGGGCCTGCGGGAGGGCGCCCGGGAACACGACGTGGCGGATCCGCTGCGTCCAGGTGAGGTGCATCGCCGCCGCGGCCTCGAGGATCTTCCGGTCGATGCCGCGGATGCCGGCGAAGGTGTTGAGGTAGAGCGGGAAGGTGGCCCCCAGGGCGATCAGGGCGACCTTGGGCGTCTCGCCGATCCCGAACCAGATGATGAACAGCGACACGAGGCCGAAGTGCGGGACGGTCCGCAGCATCTGCATCGGCGGGTCGACGGCGTCCTCGCCGACCCGGGTCAGCCCGGCGACGACCGCGAGGGTCACGCCGACGAGGGCGCCGATGGTGAACCCGATGCCGACGCGCTGCACCGACACGAGCGTGGCCGTGCCGAGCGTCCCGTCCTGCACCAGTCGCACGAAGGTCTGGCCGATCTGCTGGGGAGAGGCGAGCGTGCGCTCGTCGAGCATCCCGGTGCTGCTCGCGAGCTGCCAGAGCGCGACGATCGCGACCGGCGAGATCCAGCGCCTCAGGGCCTCGATCCGGGGGCGGCGCCCTCGTCGTCGCCCCGCGGTGCCGGCCGTGGATCGTCGGGCGGTCCGTCGAGCCTTTGGTTCCGCTGGTCCTGCTGTCGGAGGTGGAGGGGCGGTGGCGGGCTGGAGCCCTGCTGCCGCCGTCGTTGGTGTCTCGGTCGTGGTGGACATGCGGAACATGCAATACATCTAGACCAATTAAATCAAGCAAGACACTAGACAATGGGCGTGTCGTGGGTCACGAGGCCGGGCCGGTGCTGACGGGTCGCGGTTGCTCGTCGGCACAATGGAGGCCATGGCGACGCAGGAGGGAGACGGGCGGCTCATCCCCGACCCGGGGTTCGCGGGCGACGACGGTGCAGCCCCCGCCCGGCTGGTGGCTGCGCTGGCGGCGTACGCCGCGGACCGCAGCCGGTACGCCGAGGCGCTCGCCGAGCTGCGGCAGTCGCGGCTGCTCGTGCCCGTGGTGGCGGTGCTGGGGGAGGTCGAGGTCGACGCGGCGGGCCTCGCACACGACAAGTCCAGCGACATGGCCACCGTCCTGCTCACCGGGCGTGACGGCCGTCAGGCGCTGCTGGGGTTCTCGGGCATCGACCGGCTGCACGCCTGGAACCCGCAGGCCCGGCCGGTGCCGGTGACCGCCGTGCTGGCGGCGCAGTCCGCGGTGCAGGAGGGCGCGGACGCGCTGCTGGTCGACGTGGCCGGACCGGTCCAGCTGGTGGTGCAGGGCGAGGACCTGACCGCGCTGGCGGCCGGCTGGACGCTGGGTCGGGTGGGGGAGCGCACCGCCTGGATTCGGCCGCCGGAGGAATGATCCGGTAGCATCCCGCGTTGACCGATGAGTTCCCGTGCGTGCACGGGGGCACATCCCACAAGCGGAGGCAGCAACACGGTCTCCCACCCGCACCGACCGCCCAGCTCCACAGGTCGTCGGGTCCGGTCACGAGAGTGCTTCAGTCGGTGCCCACGGTATCCGTCCGACGCGGTCTCGGCGGCGTGATCCCCGTGAGGGTGGTGCGCCCGTGCGACTGGCTTCCGCTTGAGACAGAGCGGAAGCCTTTGTCATTTCCAGGGCGCGCACCAGCGGCCCGGGAGAGGCGCAGGCATCCGGCCGCGCTTTCCCAGGAGGACACATCAGCACCGAGCTTCGTATCAACGACCGGATCCGGGTACCCGAGGTCCGCCTCGTTGGTCCCAACGGCGAGACCGTCGGCATCGTCCCCACCGCCGACGCGCTCCGACTCGCGCAGGAGGCCGACCTCGACCTGGTCGAGGTGGCCCCGATGGCGCGCCCTCCGGTCTGCAAGCTCATGGACTACGGGAAGTTCAAGTACGAGAACGCCCAGAAGGCCCGTGAGGCGCGCCGGAACCAGACCAACGTGATCATCAAGGAGATGAAGCTCCGGCCCAAGATCGACCAGCACGACTACGAGACCAAGAAGGGTCACGTCGTGCGGTTCCTCAAGGCCGGGGACAAGGTGAAGATCACGATCATGTTCCGTGGTCGCGAGCAGCACCGTCCGGAGCTCGGCTTCCGGCTGCTGCAGAAGCTCGCGGAGGACGTCGAGGAGCTCGGCTTCGTCGAGTCGGCTCCCAAGCAGGACGGCCGCAACATGATCATGGTGCTCGGCCCGCACAAGAAGAAGGCCGACGCCAAGGTCGAGATGAAGGCCGCCAAGGAGTCCAAGGCCGCCGAGCGCGCCGCCGAGGAGGCCGAGGAGCGTGCCGAGCGCACCGCTGCGAATGCCGCCCGTCCGGCCGCGCAGAAGAAGGAGCGTCGTCGCTCCGAGAACCTCGACCCCGACATCGAGGCCTGAGACCACCCGCAAGGACTGAGAACGGGTCGCTGCCCCCGCGGCCCGGTGGAAAGAGAGCAGAGAGATGCCGAAGAACAAGACGCACTCCGGTGCCAGCAAGCGCTTCCGGGTGACCGGCTCGGGCAAGATCCGCCGCCAGAAGGCCGGTCTTCGCCACAACCTGGAGAAGAAGCCCTCCAAGATGACGCGTCGCATGGCCGGCACCACCGAGGTCGCCAAGGCCGACGTCAAGCGCGCCAAGAAGCTGCTCGGTCTCTGAGCCGACCCCCTCGGGTCGAGCCGGGACCTCCCACCCCAGAACGTTTGTTGAACAAGGAGTACTGACATGGCACGCGTCAAGCGCGCAGTGAACGCACAGAAGAAGCGTCGGGTCGTCCTCGACCGCGCCAGCGGCTACCGGGGCCAGCGCTCGCGCCTCTACCGCAAGGCCAAGGAGCAGGTCACCCACTCGCTGGTCTACAGCTACAACGACCGCCGCAAGAACAAGGGCAACTTCCGCAAGCTGTGGATCCAGCGCATCAACGCCGCCGCGCGTGCGCAGGGCATGACCTACAACCGCTTCATCCAGGGCCTGAACCTCGCCGGTGTCGAGGTCGACCGCAAGATCCTCGCCGACCTCGCCGTCAACGACGTCGCCGCGTTCAACGCGCTCGTCGAGACCGCGAAGGCCGCCCTGCCCGAGGACGTCAACGCGCCCAAGGTCTCGGCCTGAAGCAGGTGACCCCCCTCGCTGCGGGCAACGCCCGCATCAAGGAGGCACGGAAGCTCAGCCGCCGCTCGGTTCGCGCCGAGCGGCGGCTTTTCCTTGCCGACGGCCCGAAGGCCGTCGCCGAGGCGCTGTCCGTGCCGGACTGCGTCGTCGAGGTCTTCGCGACCGAGGCCGCCACCGGCCAGTACGCCGACCTCGAGGCGCGCAGCCCGCGCTGGACGCTGGTCGACGACCGGGCCATCGCCGGGCTCAGCGACAGCGTCACCCCGGCCGGGGTCGTCGCGGTGTGCCGCTTCGTCGACGTGCCGCTCGCCGAGGTCCTAACGCCGTTGGTTGAGGTGCGAGGCCGGCCACGGCCGAGTCTCGAAACCCCTGCACCGACGCAGGGCCCCCGCCTCGTCGCTGTCTGCGCTGACGTGCGCGACCCCGGCAACGCCGGCACCGTCATCCGCACCGCCGACGCCGCGGGGGCGGACGCCGTCGTGCTCGCCGGGTCCTCCGTCGACGCCTACAACCCGAAGACGGTCCGGGCCACGGTCGGCAGCCTGTTCCACCTCCCCGTCGCGACGGGAGGCGACCCCGCCGCCGTCGTCGAGGCGGCCCGTGGCGCGGGGCTGACCGTGCTGGCCGCCGATGGCGACGGCGAGACCGACCTCTTCGAGGCCGACAGCCTGCTCGCCGGGCCCACGGCCTGGCTCCTGGGCAACGAGGCCTGGGGCCTCCCTGCGGAGCTCGCAGCGCTCGCCGACCACCGGGTGCGGATCCCGATCCTCGGACGGGCGGAGAGCCTCAACCTCTCGACCGCCGCCGCGGTCTGCCTCTACGCCTCGGCGCGCGCCCAGCGCGGTTGACGGCCCCGGACCCGTCGCTGCTGCCTTAGGGTGAGCGGGTGGCCCCAGACTCGGCAAGGACAGCGGCCCCGGGCACTGCGCCGGGGATCGACGCCCGGCAGCTGGCCGACGCGCTGCCGGACGGCGTCGTCCTCGCCGACGCGGAGCAACGGGTGGTGCTCGTCTCCGCCGTCGCTGCGCGGATGCTCGGCGTCGAGGCCGACGACGTCGTCGGCAAGCCGGTCGCCGACGTGCTCGCGCTCCAGAACCAGGCCGGGAACGACTGGATGTCGTGCAACCGCCCCTACGACGGGCTGCGGACCCGGGTCGCAGTGCCCGAGCAGTCGTGGACGCTGCCGCAGGGCACCGAGGTGCTCGTCAACGCCCGCATCGTGCGGAGCGAGCCGGGGGGACCGGTCTCCCACGTCGCCGTGGTGATGCGCTCCGGCCGGGGACGCGCGCGGCTCGACCGCGAGCGGTCCGACCTGGTCGCCACGGTCGCCCACGAGCTGCGGTCCCCGCTGACGGGCGTGAAGGGCTTCGTCGCGGCGCTGCTCAACCGCTGGGAGAAGCTCAACGACGAGCAGAAGAAGCTGATGCTCACCACCGTCCATGCCGACTCCGAGCGGCTCAGCCGGCTGATCGCAGAGCTGCTCGACGTGGCCCGCATCGACACCGGGCGGCTCTCCCTCTTCCCGCGACCGTGCGACGCGACCGTGCTCGTGCGACGGGTCGTGGACTCCGTGCAGGCCGGCACCGCCCGGCGGATCCACTACGACCCGCCCGAGGGGTTGCCGGAGATCAGCGTCGACCCCGACAAGTTCACCCAGGTCGTCACGAACCTCGTCGAGAACGGCGTGCGCCACGGCGAGGGGACGGTCACGGTCACGACGACGCCGCTCGGCGGCGGTGACGAGTTCCCGGGCGTCCGGCTCGTGGTGGAGGACGAGGGCGAGGGCATCGCCCCGGAGATCCGGCGCCGGGTGTTCACCAAGTTCTGGACCAGCGGGGTGCGCGGCGGCTCGGGGCTGGGCATGTACCTCGTCAACGGGCTGGTGCGGGCGCACGGCGGCAGCGTGACCATCGGAGACGCCGCCGGGGGAGGGGCGCGGGTCGAGCTGGTCTGGCCGGCCGAGGACGCCCGCCCGGGTCGGCCCCGCGACTGAGTCTCGGAACCCCGTCGCACCGCACGCACCGACCTTCCTAGACTTGTGCCCCGTGCCGGCGGCAGCCGGCCACGCCCACGGACCGGCGAACCGCCGGCCCAGCCACTGCACAGTGCCGCCCGGAAGGCAGAGATGTCGGGACCGAACACCGATTACGACCCCGTCGAGGTCACGCCCCTCAAGGCCGAGGAGGTCGAGGCGATGCGTGACGCGGCCCTGGCCGCCATCGCCGGGGCCGCCGACCTCGCCGAGCTCAAGGAGGTCCGTCTCGCGCACGCCGGGGACCGGTCGCCGCTCGCACTCGCCAACCGCGAGATCGGGGCGCTCCCGCCGCAGGCCCGCAAGGAGGCCGGCCAGCGGGTCGGCCAGGCCCGGGGCGCCGTCAACCAGGCCCTCGCCAAGCGGCAGGCCGTGCTCGAGGAGGAGCACGAGGAGCGGATGCTCGTCGAGGAGACCGTCGACGTGACGGTCCCGACCGACCGCGAGCCCGCCGGTGCGCGCCACCCGCTCACCACCGGCGCCGAGCTGGTCGCCGACATCTTCGTGGCCATGGGCTGGGAGGTCGCCGAGGGCCCGGTCATCGAGGCCGAGTGGCTCAACTTCGACGCGCTCAACCTCGGGCCGGACCACCCGGCCCGCACCATGCAGGACACCTTCTGGACCGACCCGTCCGATCAGGGCGTGGTGCTGCGCACGCACACCTCGCCGGTCCAGGCGCGGACGATGCTGACGCGCAAGCCGCCGATCTACGTCGTGTGCCCGGGCCGGGTGTTCCGGACCGACGAGTACGACGCCACGCACAGCCCGATGTTCCACCAGGTCGAGGGCCTCGCCGTCGACGAGGGCATCACCATGGCCCACCTCAAGGGCACTCTCGACCACTTCGCCACCGCCATGTTCGGCGAGGGCATCACGACCCGCTTCCGGCCGTCGTACTTCCCCTTCACCGAGCCCAGCGCCGAGGTCGACCTCGTGTGCTTCGTGTGCCGGGGGACCGGCACCGACGCAACCGGCCAGGGCGGCCCGAGCTTCTGCCGCACCTGCCGCGGCGAGGGCTGGATCGAGTGGGGCGGCTGCGGCGTCGTGAACCCGCGCGTCCTGACCGCGTGCGGCGTCGACGCCGAGCGCTACTCCGGCTTCGCGTTCGGCATGGGCATCGACCGCACGCTCATGTTCCGGCACGGCCTCGAGGACCTGCGCAGCCTGTTCGAGGGCGACATCCGCTTCACCACGGCCTTCGGAACGGAGCTCTGACCCGATGCGTACCCCTGCCAGCTGGATCCGCGAGTACGTCGACCTGCCGGCCGACGTCACCACGGAGGCGCTGACGTCGCGGCTCACCGACCTCGGGCTCAAGCTCGAGGGCATCGAGAGCGCGGGCGACCAGATCCGCGGGCCGCTCGTGGTCGGCCGGGTGCTCACCATGGAGCCCGAGCCGCAGAAGAACGGCAAGACCATCAACTGGTGCACCGTCGACGTCGGTGACGCCAACGGGACCGGTGAGCCGCAGGGCATCGTCTGCGGTGCCCACAACTTCGCTCCCGGCGACCTGGTCGTCGTCGTGCTGCCCGGCGGCGTGC
Organism: Nocardioides sp. GCM10027114; assembly: GCF_042659625.1. Taxonomy (NCBI): domain Bacteria; kingdom Bacillati; phylum Actinomycetota; class Actinomycetes; order Propionibacteriales; family Nocardioidaceae; genus Nocardioides; species Nocardioides sp. GCM10027114. Next base: position 13,181 of record NZ_JBHSSS010000016.1, on the reverse strand, counting down.
TGCCCGGCGGCTTCGAGATCTCGGCCCGCAAGACCTACGGCCACGTCTCCGCCGGGATGATCTGCTCGGCGCGCGAGCTCGGTCTCGGCGAGGACCACGACGGCATCATCGTGCTGCCCGCCGGCGCCGGGGAGCCGGGCGAGGACGCCTTCGACCTGCTGGGGCTGCGCGAGGAGGTCATCGAGTTCGAGATCAACCCCGACCGGGCCTACGCGCTGTCGCTGCGCGGCGTCGCCCGCGAGGCCGCGCTCGCGTTCGATGCGCCGTACCGCGACCCGGCCGAGCGGCAGGTCCCCCCTGCCGACGACGCCGGCTACCCCGTGGTCGTGGACGACCCGGTCGGCTGCCCGGTCTTCGTCGCCCGCACCGTGAGCGGGCTCGACCCCGAGGCGACCACCCCCGACTGGATGGTGCAGCGGCTGCAGCAGGCCGGCATGCGCCCGATCTCGCTCGCGGTCGACGTCACCAACTACGTGATGCTGGAGATGGGCCGGCCCATCCACGGCTACGACCTCGACAAGCTGCAGGGCACGATCCGCGTCCGGCGCGCCGAGGCGGGCGAGCAGCTGACCACGCTCGACGGCACCCGCCGCGACCTGTCGCCCGAGGACCTCGTCGTCACCGACGACTCCGGGATCATCGGCCTGGGCGGCGTCATGGGCGGCGAGACGACCGAGATGTCGGCGACGACGACCCGCGTGCTCGTCGAGTCGGCCCACTGGGACGCCGTGTCGATGTTCCGCACCGGCAAGCGCCACCGCATCAGCTCGGAGGCCGGCAAGCGCAACGAGCGCGGCGTCGACCCCACGATCTGCGAGGCCGCGGCCGACCGGGTGGTCGAGCTGCTGGTGGCTCACGGCGGCGCCACGGCCGAGCCGGGCGTCACCGTCGTCGGGACCCCGCCGACCCGCCCCGGCATCCGCATCGACTACGACCTCCCGGCCCGGGTGACCGGCATGCCCATCGACGCCGCCACCGTGGTCGGCAACCTCGAGGCGATCGGCTGCGCGCTCGACAAGGACGACACCGGGCTGACGGCGACGCCGGCCCCGTGGCGCCCGGACCTCAACGACCCCTACGACCTCGTCGAGGAGGTCGCGCGCATCGTCGGCTACGGCAACGTCCCGTCGGTGCTGCCGACGGCGCCGTCCGGCCGGGGGCTGACCCGCGAGCAGCGGCTCCGCCGCCGCGTCGGTCGCCTGCTCGCCGGCACCGGCGGGGTCGAGGTCGTCAGCTTCCCGTTCGTGGGGGAGGCGGCCTTCGACGCCCTCGGCCTCCCCGCGGACGACGCGCGCCGGTCCACGGTGCGCCTGGCCAACCCGCTGTCCTCGGAGGAGCCCGGCTACACCACGACGCTGCTGCCGGGCATCCTCAAGGCGGCCGCCCGCAACCTCGGCCGCGGCGCCGCGGGCGTCTCCCTCTTCGAGACCGGCACCGTCGCGTTCCCCACCGGTCGCGGTGCGGCGCCGATCTACGGCGTGGACCGGCGCCCGACCGACGAGGAGCTCGCGGAGCTGCTCGCCGCCGTGCCGTCCCAGCCGCTGCACCTGGCGGCCGTCCTGGCCGGCGAGCGCGAGCGCTCGGGCTGGTGGGGCGAGGGTCGCCAGGCCGGCTGGGCCGACGCCGTCGCCCTCGCCCGCCGGGTGGCCGCCGACCTCGGGCTGACCGTCGAGGTCCGCTCCGCCCAGCTCGCCCCGTGGCACCCGGGCCGGTGCGCCGAGGTGCTCGTGGCGGGTGAACCCGTCGGCCACGCCGGTGAGCTCCACCCGCGGGTCTGCACGGCGTTCGGCCTCCCCGCGCGCAGCGCCGCCGTCGAGCTCGACCTCGACGCGCTGATGGCCCACGCCGTCGACGTGGTGCCCGGGCCCGAGTTCTCCACCTTCCCGGTCGCCAAGGAGGACGTCGCGCTCGTCGTCGACGCGTCGGTGACCGTGGCCGCGGTGGAGGCTGCGCTCCGGGAGGGGGCTGGCGAGCTGCTGGAGTCGATCCGGCTGTTCGACGTCTACACCGGCGAGCAGGTGGGCGAGGGGCGCAAGTCCCTGGCGTTCGCGCTCCGCTTCCGGGCACCGGACCGGACCCTCACCGAGGAGGAGACCGGCGCCGCCCGCGACGCCGCCGTCGCGCGAGCGGCCGAGGTGACGGGCGCCGCCCAGCGGGCCTGACGGTCACGCCCGCTGGCGCGGGCGTGATCAGTCGATCGGGTGGTCGACGGCCGCCCGGAACCGGTCGTGGACGTCGCGGTCACCGGTGACCGCGACGTCGCGGTCGTCGCCGCGACGCCACAACCACGTGTCGAGCGCGGCCGCCGGCCCGGCCACCGTCGCGTCCGGCTCGACGCCGGGGTCCCCGACCACGCGGATGTCCCCGTCGTCGTAGTGCTTCCCGTTGCGCGGGTCGGTCCCCACGAAGCGGCCGAGCTGCACCCAGAACCGGTCACCGGTGTCGGTGCAGTCGACCCGGACGTGCTGGGGGAGCGGGTGGAACTCGCCCCAGGGCGGCGTCCCGCCGTACATCACCTCGAGGCACTCCAGCACGCCGTCCGCGGCCAGCGCCGGGTCCAGCGGCGTGACGACACCAGCGGTCTGCTCGGCGTCGAGCCGGTGGATCATCGCCTCGTGCGCCTGCCGGCGGAACGTGAAGCCCACCGTCTGCTCGGTCGACCAGGACCAGGCGGGGTCGGCGGGGTCCGCCCCGCGCAGTGCCCCCGCCAGGCGCGCCGAGTGCTCGTCGAACGCCGCGAGCAGGTCGGCGTACTCCGTCGGCCTCGGCGGCTCGTGGTCCCGCTCGTCCGGAGCGGCGGGACGTCCGGCGACCACCCCTGCCCAGAACGCCTGCACCTCTGTGAGGTGCCACAGCAGGTCGGCGGCGTCCCAGTCGGGACAGCCCGGGACCCTCGCGGCGGGGTCGCAGTCCGCCAGCACCTCCCGGAACCGACGTGACTCGGCGCACAGGTGGTCGAGGTAGACGTGGGGCTCGAGTCTCGGCATGCTCGGAAACCTAGCGGCCGTGACGCCTCTCACGCCTTCCCGTTTCCGACCCACTTTCACATGGGCATGCAGTCGACTGTATAGTCATGCATATGACACCAAGGGTCGCGGTCGCCGGAGCCAGCGGGTACGCCGGAGGGGAGGTGCTGCGCCTCCTGCTCGGGCACCCGGGCGTCGAGATCGGCGCCCTCACGGCCGGGTCCAACGCCGGAGAGACGCTCGGCTCGCTGCAGCCGCACCTCGTGCCGCTGGCCGACCGGGTCCTCGAGCCCACCACGGCGGAGGTGCTCGCCGGCCACGACGTGGTCTTCCTCGGCCTGCCGCACGGTCAGTCCGGCGAGATCGCCCGCCAGCTGGGCGACGACGTCGTCGTCATCGACTGCGGCGCCGACTTCCGGCTCACCGACCCGGCGGCCTGGGAGGCGTTCTACGGAGGGGAGCACGCCGGCTCCTGGCCCTACGGCCTCCCCGAGCTGCCGGGCGCCCGCGACGCGCTGGCCGGCGCGACCCGGGTGGCCGTGCCCGGCTGCTACCCGACGGTCTCGACGCTCACCATCGCGCCGGCGGTCGCCGCCGGGCTCGTGGAGCCCGAGGTCGTCGTCGTGGCGGCGTCCGGCACCAGCGGCGCCGGCAAGGCCGCCAAGCCCCACCTGCTCGGCAGCGAGGTGATGGGCAACGCCAGCGCCTACGGCGTCGGCGGCGTTCACCGGCACACCCCCGAGATCGTGCAGAACCTCTCCTCGCTCACCGAGCGGGAGGTCCGGGTGAGCTTCACGCCCGTGCTCGTGCCGATGCCGCGGGGCATCCTCGCGACCGTCTCGGCACCGCTGGCTGAGTCGCTGACCGCGGGGCTGACCGCCGAGGAGGCCCACGAGGCCTACGCGAAGGCCTACGCCGACGAGCCGTTCGTCCACGTGCTGCCTCCGGGGCAGTGGCCGCAGACCAAGTCCGTGACCGGCTCGAACGCGGTGCACGTCCAGGTGACCGTCGACGCCGCCGCGGGTCGCCTCGTGGCGGTCGGGGCCGTCGACAACCTTGCCAAGGGCACCGGCGGCGCGGCCGTCCAGTGCATGAACCTCGCCCTCGGTCTCGACGAGACCACCGGGCTCTCGACCGTGGGAGTGGCCCCGTGACCGACCAGCCGACCGACCAGCAGCCGGACCAGCAGACCGCCTGGACGCTGACCCGCCACCGCGACGCGCTCGCCGTCGTCCGGCTGGGCCCCGGCACGGAGATCCCCGGGTGGGCGACCTCGTCGACGCTGTTCTCGGTCACCGCGACGGCGACCGAGACCTCCCTGGTCTGCCACGCGTCGTCGGTGCCGACGAAAGCACGCCGCGAGGGGCCGTTCGTCGCCTACCAGGTCGCGGGTCCGCTCGACTTCGCCCTCGTCGGCGTCCTGAGCGCGTTGCTCGCGCCGCTCGCCGATGCCGGGATCAGCGTCTTCGTCCTGTCCACCTTCGACACCGACTGGATCCTCGTGCCGGCCGGCTCCGCGGACGACGCCGACGCGGCGTGGGCCGCCGCCGGGCACACGGTCCAGCTCGAGGAGTCCGCATGAGCATCACCGCACCCCGGGGCTTCCGGGCGGCAGGCGTGGCGGCCGGCCTCAAGGCCAGCGGCGCCCGTGACGTGGCCCTCGTGGTCAACGACGGCCCGGGCCACGACTCGGCGAGCGTCTTCACCAGCAACCGCTGCAAGGCCAACCCGGTGCTGTGGAGCCAGGAGGTCGTCAAGGACGGCACCGTCCGCGCGGTCGTCCTCAACTCGGGCGGCGCCAACTGCTACACCGGCCCCGACGGCTTCCAGACCACGCACGCCGTCGCCGAGCGCGTGGCCGAGCACCTCGGCATCGGCGCCGTCGACGTCGTCGTGTGCTCCACCGGCCTCATCGGCCTCGCGAACGACCGGACCCAGGTCCTGTCCGGCGTCGATGCGGCCCACGCCGCGCTCGGCGGCGGCGAGGAGGCCGGCGCCGCGGCCGCCGAGGCGATCATGACCACCGACTCGGTGAGCAAGCAGGTGGTCGTCGAGGGCGCCGGCTGGTCGGTCGGCGGGATGGCGAAGGGCGCCGGGATGCTCGCGCCGCAGCTGGCCACCATGCTCGTCGTGCTGACGACCGACGCCGTGGTGCCGGCCGCGGACCTCGACAAGGCCCTGCGCGCGGCGACGCGGGTCAGCTTCGACCGGCTCGACTCCGACGGCTGCATGTCCACCAACGACACGGTCACCGTCATGGCCAGCGGCGCCAGCGGCATCACGCCCCCGCTCGACGACTTCACCGCCGCCCTGACCCAGGCCTGCACCGACCTCGCGATGCAGCTGCTCAAGGACGCCGAGGGAGCCGACCACGAGATCGCCATCACCGTCCTCAACGCCGCCAGCGAGGACGAGGCCGTCGAGGTGGGCCGCAGCGTCGCCCGCAGCAACCTCTTCAAGGCGGCCGTCTTCGGCAACGACCCCAACTGGGGCCGGGTGCTGGCGAGCATCGGCACCACCTCCGCGACCTTCGACCCCGCGGACCTCGACGTCGCGATGAACGGCGTCTGGGTCTGCCGGCAGTCCACGCCCCACGCCGACCCGGCCACCGTCGACCTCACCGGCCGCGAGGTCAGCGTGACCATCGACCTCAAGTCCGGGTCCGAGCGCGCCACAGTCTGGACCAACGACCTCACCCACGCCTACGTCCACGAGAACAGCGCCTACTCCTCATGAGCACACCTGACGCCCCTGACGCGATCGCCTACACGACCCACGACCCGAGCAAGCCCGACCCCGCCAAGGCGCGCACGCTCGCCGCGGCGCTGCCGTGGCTGAAGCGCTACCACGGGAAGATCCTGGTGGTGAAGTACGGCGGCAACGCCATGACCGACGACAACCTCAAGCGGGCCTTCGCCGAGGACATCGCGTTCCTCCGGTTCGCCGGCTTCCGCCCGGTCGTCGTGCACGGCGGCGGGCCGCAGATCTCCTCGATGCTGGACCGGCTCGGGATCGAGTCCGAGTTCCGCGGCGGCCTGAGGGTCACCACGCCCGAGGCGATGGACGTGGTCCGGATGGTGCTGGTCGGCAAGGTCCAGCGCGAGCTGGTGGGCCTCATCAACGAGCACGGCCCGCTCGCGGTCGGCTGCTCCGGCGAGGACGCCGGCCTGTTCACCGCCACCCCGACCAACACCGTCGTCGACGGCGAGGAGGTCGACCTCGGCCTCGTCGGCGAGGTCACCGCCGTACGGCCGGAGTCCGTGCTCGACCTGATCGAGGCGGGCCGGATCCCCGTCGTCTCGAGCGTCGCCCCCGACGAGTCGGGGCAGGTCCACAACGTCAACGCCGACTCCGCCGCGGCCTCGCTCGCCGTCGCGCTCGGCGCCGAGAAGCTCCTCGTGCTCACCGACGTGGAGGGTCTCTTCCTCGACTGGCCGAGCTCGGAGGACGTCATCGGCGAGATCAGCCCCGAGGCGCTCGAGCAGCTGATGCCGACGCTGGCGTCGGGCATGGTGCCCAAGATGGGCGCCTGCCTGCAGGCCGTGCGCGGGGGTGTGAGCAGGGCGACGGTCGTCGACGGCCGCGAGCCGCACGCCGTGCTCCTCGAGCTGTTCACCGACGAGGGCGTCGGCACCCAGGTGCTGCCCGGCGTCGAGACCAAGACCCGCAAGGCGAGGGACACCCCGGCATGAGCACCCACGACGACCTCCAGCAGCGGTACGCCGCCTCGCTGATGAACACCTTCGGTCCGCCCAAGCTCGTGCTGGCGCGCGGCAAGGGCGCCCACGTCTGGGACGTCGACGGCCGCGAGTACGTCGATCTCCTCGGCGGCATCGCCGTGAACGCCCTGGGCCACGCCCACCCCGCCCTCGTCGAGGCCGTCTCCACCCAGCTCGGCACCCTGGGCCACGTCTCGAACTTCTTCGCCAGTGCGCCCCAGATCGAGCTGGCCGAGCGGCTGCTCGGTCTGCTGGGAGCGTCCGGGTCCACCGGCGGGAAGGTCTTCTTCGCCAACTCCGGCGCCGAGGCCAACGAGGCCGCACTCAAGGCGACCCGGCGGACGGGCCGCACCCACGTAGTGGCCGCCGAGGGCGCCTTCCACGGGCGGACCATGGGGTCGCTGGCGCTGACCGCCAAGGAGGCCTACCGGACCCCGTTCGAGCCGCTGCCCGGGGGAGTCACCTGGGTGCCCTACGGCGACGTCGCGGCCCTCGAGCAGGCGGTGACCGAGGAGACCGCGGCCGTGGTCCTCGAGCCGGTCCAGGGCGAGGCCGGCGTGGTGCTGCCCCCGGCGGGCTACCTCGCCGAGGCGCGCCGGATCACCTCGGCGAAGGGCGCGCTGCTGTGGCTCGACGAGGTGCAGTCGGGGATCGGCCGCACCGGACGCTGGTTCGCCCACGACGGCTCCGGGGTGACCCCGGACCTGGTGACCCTCGCCAAGGGCCTCGGCGGCGGCATCCCGATCGGCGCCTGCGTCGGACTCGGCCCGGCCGCCGACCTGCTCCAGCCCGGCCACCACGGCACCACCTTCGGGGGCAACCCGGTCGCCTGCGCCGCCGCGCTGGCGGTGCTGCGCACCATCGACGACGAGGGCCTGCTCGACCACGCCACCGCGCTCGGCGCCCGGCTGCGCGACGGGCTCGCCGCCGACCCGCGGGTCACCGAGGTGCGCGGCGAGGGCCTGCTGCTCGGGATCGAGCTCGCCGCCGAGGCCTCGGCCGCGGTCGCGACCACTGCCCTCGAGCACGGCTACATCGTCAACAACCCGACGCCGACCACGATCCGGCTGGCACCGCCGCTGGTCCTCACCGACGGGGACGTCGACGACTTCCTCGCGGCGTGGCCCCGGATCCTCGACGACGCCGTGCCCGCGGAGAAGCCGGGGGAGACCCCATGACCCGCCACTTCCTCCGCGACGACGACCTCTCCCCGGCCGAGCAGGCGCGCGTCCTGGCGCTGGCCGCCGAGATGAAGCGGGCGCCGTACGACCACCGGCCGCTGGCCGGTCCGCAGACCGTCGCGATGGTCTTCGACAAGCAGACCCTGCGCACGCAGGCGTCGTTCGCCGCGGGCATCGCCGAGCTCGGGGGCTACCCGATGGCGGTCGACGGCCGGCTCGCCGGGATCGGCGAGCGCGAGTCGGTGGCCGACGTCGCGCGGGTCCTCGGCCGTCAGGCCTCCGTCATCGTCTGGCGCACCTACGCGCAGGCGCGTCTCGAGGAGATGGCGCAGTACGCCGGGGTCCCGGTGGTCAACGCCCTGACGGACGACTTCCACCCCTGCCAGCTGCTCGCCGACCTCCTCACGGTGCAGGAGCACAAGGGGCGGCTGGAGGGCCTCACCGTCGCCTACCTCGGCGACGCCGCCGGCAACATGGGCAACTCGTGGCTGCTCGCCGGCGCCACCGCCGGGCTCCACGTCCGGATCAGCGCCCCCGAGGGCTACCTCCCCGAGGACCAGCTCGTCGACGAGGCGGTCCGGATCGCCGAGGGTACCGCCGGCTCCGTGGAGCTCGAGCCCGACGCGAAGGCCGCCGTCGCCGGCGCCGACGTCGTGGTGACCGACACCTGGGTGTCGATGGGCAAGGAGGACGAGGCCGCCGAGCGCGGCGAGGTCTTCCGCGGCCACGCCGTGACGGCGGACCTGTTCTCGCTGGCCGCGCCCGACGCGATCGCGATGCACTGCCTGCCGGCGTACCGGGGCAAGGAGATCGACGCCGAGGTGCTCGACGGGCCGCGCAGCGTGGTCTGGGACGAGGCCGAGAACCGGCGCCACGCCCAGAAGGCGATCCTGGCCTTCCTGCTGGAGGAGTCGTGATGCCCCGATGAGCACCGCGATGCGACCCCACACCAAGACGGCGCGCCACCGCTGCATCGTCGAGCTGGTCTCCCAGCACGAGGTGCGCTCCCAGAGCGAGCTCGCCGAGCTGCTGGCCCGCAACGGCCTGCACGTCACCCAGGCGACGCTCTCGCGCGACCTCGTGGAGCTCGACGCCGTCAAGGTCCGTGCCCCCTCCGGGGCGCTCGTGTACGCCGTGCCGGGGGAGGGCGGTGACCGACGACCGAGCGCGCCGGGCGAGACCGCCGCGGCGACGCACCGGCTGTCCCGGCTGCTGAACGAGCTGCTCGTCAGCGCCGAGGCCAGCGGGACCCTCGTCGTCCTGCGCACGCCGCCCGGCGCGGCCCAGTTCCTGGCCAGCGCCTTCGACAAGGCCGAGATCCCGGGCGTCCTCGGCACCATCGCCGGCGACGACACCGTCCTGGTGATCGGCCGCGAAGGCACCGGCGGCGACGAGCTCGCCGCCCGGTTCCTGGCCCTTGCCGAAGCCCACCCAGACCAGAAGGACTCCACACCGTGAGCAAGGTTCTCACCTCCCTCCCCGTCGGCCAGCGGGTCGGCATCGCCTTCTCCGGCGGCCTCGACACCTCCGTCGCGGTCGCCTGGATGCGCGAGAAGGGTGCCGTTCCGTGCACCTACACCGCCGACATCGGCCAGTACGACGAGCACGACATCGCGGGCGTGCCCGGCCGCGCCCTCCAGTACGGCGCCGAGATCGCGCGGGCGGTCGACTGCCGCCGCACCCTCGTCGAGGAGGGTCTCGCGGCGCTGGTCTGCGGCGCCTTCCACATCCGGTCCGCCGGCCGGGCCTACTTCAACACCACGCCGCTCGGCCGTGCGGTGACCGGCACGCTGCTGGTCCGCGCGATGCACGAGGACGGCGTGGACATCTGGGGCGACGGGTCGACCTTCAAGGGCAACGACATCGAGCGGTTCTACCGCTACGGCCTGCTGGCCAACCCCGAGCTGCGGATCTACAAGCCGTGGCTGGACGCCGACTTCGTCGCCGAGCTCGGCGGCCGCAACGAGATGAGCCAGTGGCTCACCGAGCGCGACCTGCCCTACCGGGACAGCCAGGAGAAGGCCTACTCCACCGACGCCAACATCTGGGGCGCGACCCACGAGGCCAAGACCCTCGAGCACCTCGACGTGTCGCTGGAGACGGTCGAGCCGATCATGGGCGTGAAGTTCTGGGACCCGTCGGTCGCGATCGAGACCGAGGACGTCACGATCCGCTTCGACTGCGGCCGGCCGGTGGCCATCAACGGCACGACGTACGACGACCCGGTGGCGCTCGTCCACGAGGCGAACCGCATCGGCGGCCGCCACGGGCTCGGCATGTCCGACCAGATCGAGAACCGGGTCATCGAGGCGAAGTCGCGCGGCATCTACGAGGCGCCGGGCATGGCACTGCTCTGGATTGTCTACGAGCGGCTGCTCAACGCCATCCACAACGAGGACACCATCGCCGGCTACCACGCCGAGGGCCGCAGGCTCGGCCGGCTGCTCTACGAGGGCCGGTGGCTGGACCCGCAGGCGCTGATGCTGCGCGAGTCCATCCAGCGCTGGATCGCCTCGCTCGTCACCGGCGAGGTGACCCTGCGGCTGCGACGGGGCGAGGACTACACGGTGCTCCGCACCGACGGGCCGGCGTTCTCCTACCACCCCGACAAGCTGTCGATGGAGCGCACCGAGAACGCCGCCTTCGGTCCCACCGACCGGATCGGGCAGCTCACGATGCGCAACCTCGACATCGCCGACTCGCGGTCCAAGCTCGAGCTGTACGCCGCCCAGCCGCTCGACCAGGGCCAGGTCCTCGTCGAGAACGGCGCCCTCCTCGGCGAGATCGAGGCGGGCGGCGGCGCCCGCATCGCGCGCAACCCGGCCGCCGAGGGCGACGCGAGCGACGCGGCCCTCGACCACGTCGCGATGGAGATCGGCACCGACTGATGACGACTGACGGCACCACCAACACCGGCAAGCTGTGGGGCGGCCGCTTCTCCGGCGGCCCGTCCCCGGAGCTCGAGGCGTTGTCCCGGTCGACGCACTTCGACTGGCGGCTGACGCCCTACGACCTCGCGGGCTCGCGCGCCCACGCCCGGGTGCTGCACGCCGCGGGGTTGCTGGGCGACGCCGACCTGGCCGAGCTCCACCGCGGCCTCGACGTGCTGGGGGAGCGGTACGCCGCCGGCGAGCTCCACCCCGACCCCTCCGACGAGGACGTGCACGGCGCACTCGAGCGGCTGCTGCTCGAGGAGGTCGGCACCGAGGTGGGCGGTCGGCTCCGGGCCGGGCGCAGCCGCAACGACCAGGTGGCCACGCTCTTCAAGGTCTTCCTGCGCGACCACGCGGCGGTGATCGCGGGACAGGTGCTGGACCTGGTCGACGCGCTCGCCGAGCAGGCGGCCCGCCACCTCGACCCGCACCCGGCCGTGATGCCGGGGCGCACGCACCTTCAGCACGCCCAGCCGGTGCTGCTGGCCCACCACCTGCTCGCCCACGCGTGGCCGCTGCTGCGCGACGTGGAGCGGCTGCGCGACTGGGACGCCCGGGTGGCCGCGGACTCGCCGTACGGCTCGGGGGCGCTGGCCGGCTCGAGCCTGGGCCTCGACCCCGAGGCCGTCGCGCGGGAGCTGGGCTTCGCCGGGTCGAGCGCCAACTCCATCGACGCCACCGCGGCGCGCGACTTCGTGGCCGAGTTCGGCTTCGTGACCGCCATGGTCGGCGTCGACGTGAGCCGGCTGGCCGAGGAGGTCATCCTCTGGGCGACCCGCGAGTTCGGATTCGTGACGCTGCACGACTCCTGGTCGACCGGGTCGAGCATCATGCCCCAGAAGAAGAACCCCGACATCGCGGAGCTCGCCCGTGGCAAGGCCGGCCGTCTCGTGGGCAACCTCGCCGGCCTGCTGGCCACGCTCAAGGCGCTGCCGCTGGCCTACAACCGGGACCTCCAGGAGGACAAGGAGCCGGTCTTCGACTCCGTCGACACCCTCGAGGTGCTGCTCCCGGCCTTCACCGGGATGGTGGCAACGCTGACCTTCGACACCGGGCGCATGGCGGAGCTGGCGCCGCAGGGCTTCTCGCTCGCCACCGACGTCGCCGAGTGGCTGGTCCGCGAGGGCGTGCCGTTCCGGGTCGCCCACGAGGTGGCCGGCGCCTGCGTCCGCCGGTGCGAGGAGCTCGGGGTCGAGCTCCACGAGCTCACCGACGAGCAGCTGGCCGAGATCAGCCCCGCGCTGCGGCCCGACGTCCGCGACGTGCTCACCGCCGAGGGCTCGGTCGGGGCACGCGACGGCCGCGGCGGCACCGCGCCCGTCCGGGTCCGCGAACAGCTCGCCGAGCTGACCGAGCGCGTCGCCGCGCACCGGGCGCGGCTGGCTGGCGACGCCTGACCGGAGCCCCGATCTCCGTGGACGTCCGCGAGCTTCTCCGTGCACCCGCCCTCGAGGTGGCGCCACGGCTGCTGGGCTGGACGGTGCGTCACGAGACCGCCGAGGGTGCGGTGACCGTGGAGCTGACCGAGGTCGAGGCCTACGAGGGCGGGTCGGACCCGGCCTCCCACGCCCACCGCGGCGAGACGGCACGCAACCGGGTGATGTTCGGGGAGGCGGGACACCTCTACGTCTACCTCTCCTACGGGGTGCACTGGTGCGGCAACGTGGTGACGGGGGAGGTTGGCACGGCGAGCGCCGTGCTGCTGCGCGCGGGCCGGGTGGTCGAGGGCTGCGAGCTGGCTCGCTCGCGCCGCGGCGAGCGGGTCCGCGACCGCGACCTGGCCCGCGGGCCGGGTCGGCTGGGTCAGGCCCTGGGGCTCGGCCCACACCTCGGCGGCGCCGACCTGCTCGGCGGAGGGCCGATCACGCTGGTGCCGGGGGAGGGACTGGACCCCGGCCGGCTGCGGAGCGGCCACCGGGTCGGCGTGGGCCGGGCCCACGACCTGCCGTGGCGGTTCTGGGTGGCGGACGAGCCGACGGTGAGCGCCTACCGGCGCTCGCCCCGGGCCAGGTGAGCCGGTGTGGACCCCGGATCCCGCTCAACCACGGGGCTGACGGCCTGCGCAGGCGGCCGGCGTCCCCCGCGCGGACACCCGATTTTGGCGGCCAGGACACCCGCTGCTAATGTTCTTCCTGTCGCCGCGAGCGACTCCCACACCAGGCCGAGAGGCCAACGGCGGTGGGCTTGTCGCGCGCCCGGCACCGGATCGAGAAGCCCCGAGTTGACGGGGTCTGACCGGCCCGGTAAGTTTTACCAGGTTGCCCCGGGGGCGAGGCCGAGAGGCTGAGTCACGGTGCGCGGCTGATGTTTGAGAACTCAACAGTGTGTCATAGTCGACGAATTAGTTTGTTATGCCCCGTCTTGTCGACCATTCGTGGTTGA
>NZ_JBHSSS010000015.1:0-2947 GCF_042659625.1 Nocardioides sp. GCM10027114 | reverse complement strand
TTTCCCAAGTAACACGGAACCCCTGAAATTCCGTGTGAATCTGGCGGGACCACCCGCTAAGCCTAAATACTCCTTGATGACCGATAGCGGACAAGTACCGTGAGGGAAAGGTGAAAAGTACCCCTGGCGGGGAGTGAAATAGTACCTGAAACCATGTGCCTACAATCCGTCGGAGCCTTACGGGGTGACGGCGTGCCTTTTGAAGAATGAGCCTGCGAGTTTGCGTTGTGTTGCGAGGTTAACCCGTGTGGGGAAGCCGTAGCGAAAGCGAGTCCGAACAGGGCGGTCCAGTAGCACGATCAAGACCCGAAGCGAAGTGATCTATCCATGGGCAGGTTGAAGCGCGGGTAAGACCGCGTGGAGGACCGAACCCACTTAGGTTGAAAACTGAGGGGATGACCTGTGGATAGGGGTGAAAGGCCAATCAAACTTCGTGATAGCTGGTTCTCCCCGAAATGCATTTAGGTGCAGCGTTGCGTGTTTCTTGCCGGAGGTAGAGCACTGGATAGCCGATGGGCCCGACCAGGTTACTGACGTTAGCCAAACTCCGAATGCCGGTAAGTGAGAGCGCAGCAGTGAGACTGCGGGGGATAAGCTCCGTAGTCGAGAGGGAAACAGCCCAGACCATCAGCTAAGGCCCCTAAGCGGTGACTAAGTGGAAAAGGATGTGGAGTCGCAGTGACAACCAGGAGGTTGGCTTGGAAGCAGCCACCCTTGAAAGAGTGCGTAATAGCTCACTGGTCAAGTGATTCCGCGCCGACAATGTAGCGGGGCTCAAGTCATCCGCCGAAGCTATGGCATTCACGCGTGTATCCGAGCCTTCGTGGTTCAGGTGCGTGGATGGGTAGGGGAGCGTCGTGTCGCGAGTGAAGTCCCGGGGTGACCCAGGGGTGGATGCGACACGAGTGAGAATGCAGGCATGAGTAGCGAATCACGGGTGAGAAACCCGTGCGCCGAATGATCAAGGGTTCCAGGGTCAAGCTAATCTGCCCTGGGTAAGTCGGGACCTAAGGCGAGGCCGACAGGCGTAGTCGATGGACAACGGGTTGATATTCCCGTACCGGCAAAGTAGCGCCCATGACGAACCCGGTGATGCTAACCACCCGAAGCCGCCCATGACCGATCCCTTCGGGGTGAGGCGGGGTGGTGGAGCGTGGGACCCGAGCTGGTAGTAGTCAAGCGATGGGGTGACGCAGGAAGGCAGTCCAACCACGGCGATGGTTGTCCGTGGCCAAGGATGTAGGGCGAGACGTAGGCAAATCCGCGTCTCATGTGCCTGAGATCTGATGGGGAGCCCAATGGGGTGAAGTGGATGATCCTATGCTGTCGAGAAAAACCTCTAGCGAGCTATGCGCCGCCCGTACCCCAAACCGACTCAGGTGATCAGGTAGAGAATACCAAGGCGATCGAGCGAACCATGGTTAAGGAACTCGGCAAAATGCCCCCGTAACTTCGGGAGAAGGGGGGCCGGATCCGTGAACCACCTTGCGTGGGGAAGCGGTGATGGCCGCAGAGACCAGGCCCAAGCGACTGTTTACTAAAAACACAGGTCCGTGCGAAGTCGTAAGACGATGTATACGGACTGACTCCTGCCCGGTGCTGGAAGGTTAAGAGGACCTGTTAGGCAGCAATGCCGAAGCGGAGAATTTAAGCCCCAGTAAACGGCGGTGGTAACTATAACCATCCTAAGGTAGCGAAATTCCTTGTCGGGTAAGTTCCGACCTGCACGAATGGAGTAACGACTTGGGCGCTGTCTCAACCATGGACTCGGCGAAATTGCACTACGAGTAAAGATGCTCGTTACGCGCGGCAGGACGGAAAGACCCCGGGACCTTTACTATAGTTTGGTATTGGTGTTTGGTTCGGCTTGTGTAGGATAGGTGGGAGACTGTGAAACCTCGACGCCAGTTGGGGTGGAGTCATCGTTGAAATACCACTCTGGTCGTACTAGATGTCTAACCTAGGTCCGTAATCCGGATCAGGGACAGTGCCTGATGGGTAGTTTAACTGGGGCGGTTGCCTCCTAAAGAGTAACGGAGGCGCTCAAAGGTTCCCTCAGCCTGGTTGGCAATCAGGTGTTGAGTGTAAGTGCACAAGGGAGCTTGACTGTGAGACAGACATGTCGAGCAGGGACGAAAGTCGGAACTAGTGATCCGGCGCCAGCATGTGGAAGCGGCGTCGCTCAACGGATAAAAGGTACCCCGGGGATAACAGGCTGATCTTCCCCAAGAGTCCATATCGACGGGATGGTTTGGCACCTCGATGTCGGCTCGTCGCATCCTGGGGCTGGAGCAGGTCCCAAGGGTTGGGCTGTTCGCCCATTAAAGCGGCACGCGAGCTGGGTTTAGAACGTCGTGAGACAGTTCGGTCCCTATCCGCCGCGCGCGCAGGAAACTTGAGAAAGGCTGTCCCTAGTACGAGAGGACCGGGATGGACGAACCTCTGGTGTGCCAGTTGTCCCGCCAGGGGCACGGCTGGTTAGCTACGTTCGGGAGTGATAACCGCTGAATGCATCTAAGCGGGAAGCACGTTTCAAGATGAGGTTTCCCACCCACTTGATGGGGTAAGGCCCCCAGCAGAACACTGGGTTGATAGGCCGGAGGTGTACAGCAGTAATGCCCAGCCGACCGGTACTAATAGGCCGAGGGCTTGTCTTACACACATCAACACCACACACCGCACGCACGCGTCCACTATGCAGTTCCCAGACCAACAAACCCACCACACAACGGGTTCACGGGTCACACGGAGAACTGAACAGAGAAACAACACCCCAAGACCAGGCACCACCCCCACAGCAGATGTGGGTGAGGTGGTGACCACCAGAGTTACGGCGGCCATAGCGAACGGGAAACACCCGGTCCCATCCCGAACCCGGAAGTTAAGCCGTTCAGCGCCGATGGTACTGCAACCGCGAGGTTGTGGGAGAGTAGGACGCCGCCGGACA
>NZ_JBHSSS010000014.1:0-1442 GCF_042659625.1 Nocardioides sp. GCM10027114 | reverse complement strand
TGTGATGTCTCAAGACATGGGTGACAGTTCTGCATCAGGGGATCGGTGACACTTGATGTATCAGGACTTCGGTGACGGTTCGGGGTTCCTGGGTCGCGGTCCAGGGGGTCGGCCGTTGCCGATGTAGGTCACTCCGGGTGCGGGTCGGGTGTGCTCGGCGAGGATCTCGCCGTCGAAATCGGTGATGGTGATCCTGTCGCCGTCGGTGACGACGAGGACCTGCTTGAACGCGTGATCGACGTCGATCTTGTAGAGGACCCTGTCCACGTGGATGACGCCGGCGCTGCTGACCTTTCTGACGCGAGTGTCGGCGGGCAAGTTGGTGGGCGGCTGTGGCCGAGGGCGCCGATATCGGCTGACGACGGGCCGGTCGAGCCAGGACT
Organism: Nocardioides sp. GCM10027114; assembly: GCF_042659625.1. Lineage (NCBI taxonomy): Bacteria > Bacillati > Actinomycetota > Actinomycetes > Propionibacteriales > Nocardioidaceae > Nocardioides > Nocardioides sp. GCM10027114. The sequence goes on along the minus strand of NZ_JBHSSS010000014.1, from coordinate 1,059 downwards.
GGCTGGTGTCGGGGCGCGGCGGATCGGCCTTCGGGGTCGCTTCCCAGGCGGTCAGTGGTGTGACCCGCCCAGGGAGTCCCTGGTGGGGACGCTCGGTGTTGTAGAGGTGGTCGAAGACGTCGACCTGTGCTTGCAGTTCGGCCAGCGACTCAGCGAGCGGCTGCTTGTCGAGGTAGCGGAACAGGGTCTGGTGGAACCGTTCGTTCTTGCCTTGGGTGGTCGGCTTGTGAGGTTTGCCGGTGATCGCCTCGACACCGAGTCGGGAAACATGCTCGACGAGCTGGCCGAGGTAGCCGCGGCGGGACGGGTTCAATGCGACCCCGTTGTCGGACAGCAGTCGTTGCGGGACGCCGTGTGCGGCCACGGCCTTGTCGAAGACCGCGATCGCGTCCCTGGCGGTCTCGCCGGAGGCGACGTGGGACGCGACCGCGTAGCGGGAGTGGTCGTCGATGAGCTGGAAGATCACGCACTTGCGCCCGCCGGTGATCACGTACTCGGTGGCGTCCAGCTGCCAGCACGCGTTGGGGGCGGGGTAGACGAACCGGCGCCAGGCCGAGCGGGGCTTCTTCTTTGGCTCAAGCCGCGCGACGCCTGCCTCGCGAAAGATCCGGGCCAGCGACGCGATCGAGGGCACCTGCTCCAGCCCCATCGCGTGCATCTTGTCGTGCACGCTGATCGGCCCGTGGTCCAGCCCGGAGGCCTCGAGCGCGGACCGCACCTGTATGGCCTGGGCCTTGACCTCGCCGGTCAGCTTCGACGGGTGCGACCTCGGGCGCCGGGATCGGGGCTCGAGCACCGCCGCCGACCCCTCGGCCCTGGCGCGCTTGCGGAGCTCGTAGAACGACTTGCGGGAGATGCCGTGCTCGGCGCAGAACGTCGAGACCGCGCCGCGCGGGGCGTCATCAGGCCACTGCGAGATCGCGAGACGGACACGGGGATCGATGGGTTCACTGGCTGCCACCGCCGCAGCCTCGCGGCCGAAGTGTCACCACCAAGGCGTACGGAAGTGTCACCGATGTCCTGATGCAGAACTGTCACCGAAGTCCTGCGACATGACAG
>NZ_JBHSSS010000013.1:0-146283 GCF_042659625.1 Nocardioides sp. GCM10027114 | reverse complement strand
AGGCCTCCTTCGGTGGCGGAGCGGTTCCTAGACAGCTCCACTCCACACCGGGAGGCCTTCGCCCATCTACAGGTCACATCGTGTCGTCGCAGGTTCTCGACCAACGTGCCTGGGCATCACATCTAGGCGGAGGCGGGCTCCCGGGGTTCCCCCTCGCGGCGCAGCGACCACACCGCCATCGCCAGCGCGGCGCTGAGCACCAGCAGCGAGGTGGTCAGCGCGGCCTGCAGGCCGCGGTCGGCGTCGACGGCCGAGGCGACGACCTCGTAGACGGTGATCAACATCGCCGCGCCGAGCGAGGAGCCGATCCGCTGGCCGGTCTGCAGCGCGCCCCCGGCCGCGCCGCCCATCCGGGGCGGCACCTCGGCCAGGGTGAGCGTGAAGTTGGGGGAGATGACACCGCCCGCGCCGAGGCCGGAGAAGAGCAGGCCGGCGAGGAGCAGCCACACCAGGGCGGTGTCGGTGAGGCCGGGGACCAGCAGGGCGACGACGAGGATGCCGGACATCATCCAGACGATCGCCCCGACCGTGAGCTTGCGGTGCAGCGTCGAGACCAGGCGTCCGGCCGGCCTCGCGGTGACGGCCGCGCCGAGCGCGAACGGCGTGAGCAGCAGGCCGGTCTGCAGCGGCGAGAGGTCGCGGCCGTCCTGGAGGAACACCGACAGCACCAGGAAGATGCCGGTGAAGCCCATGAAGTAGAGGCTGCCCACCGCCAGGCCGCTGGCGTAACCGGGGACACCACGCAGCAGGTCCACGTCGAGCAGCGGCTGCCCGCCGCGTCGACCGAGCCGCAGCTCCCAGCGCGCGAAGGCCCACAGCAGCGGCGGCGCCCCGACGAGCAGCACCAGCGGCCAGCGGGCACCGCCCTCCAGGGAGACCAGCGGGTAGAGCAGGCAGAGCACACCGCCGCCGAGCAGCAGCGCGCCGCGGACGTCGAGCCTCGGTCGCTGGTCGCCCCGGATGTCGCCGTCGCCCGCGGGGTTGGCCGGGACCAGTCGCGCGATCGCGACGAGCGCGGCCAGGCCGATCGGGACGTTCACCAGGAAGAGCCAGCGCCAGCCGCTCTCCTCGCCGGCGATGCCGATGATCGCGCCGCCGAGGATCGGCCCGAGCGCGGAGGAGAGGGCGACGGTCATCCCGAACAGCCCGAAAGCCCGGCCCCGCTCCGCGCCGCGGAAGAGCTGCTGGATCAGCCCGGAGCTCTGCGGGGTCAGGAAGCCCGCCGAGATTCCTTGGGCGAGCCGCGCGGCGACCACGAACGGCGTGCTGGGGGCGAGACCGACCGCGGCGCTGCTGAGGATGAAGCCGGTGAGGCCGAGCAGCATCAGCCGGCGGCGGCCGTAGGCGTCGCCCAGGCGTCCGCCGGTGACCAGCACCAGGCCGAACGCCAGCGCGTAGCCCGACACCACCCACTGGATCTGGGCGGCGGTCGCGCCGAGGCCCTCGCGCATCGACGGGATGGCGACGTTGACGATGGTCACGTCGAGCAGCGACATGAAGCCGACGACCAGGGTGACGCCGAGGATGCTCCAGCGCCGCGGGTCGGGGACGTGCTCGCCGCCCGTCGCGTCCTCCCGGCCCTTGCGGGAGGCGTGGGGGTGCCCCGCGACGGCGTCCTTGGTCACCCGCCCAGCATGGCGGAGCGGTCCAACCCCCACCGTTGAGTCGGGACTTGTGACCGTTGAGTCGGGAGTTCCCACCGTCGAGTCGGGACTTGTGGCGAACGAGTCAGGAGTTTCCGTCAGGATTCCGTCAGAAGCGAATGTCGAACGAGCCGTGGCCGGCTGCCTCGGTCTCCCGGACCTCGACGCGTTCCACGTGGGCGAGCCGCGGGCCCTGCCGGCACCACGCCACCATCGCGTCCACCGCCGCGGGGTCACCCTCGAGGTGGGCGGCCACCGAGCCGTCGGGCTCGTTGCGCACCCACCCCCGTACGCCGAGGAGCTGCGCCTGCTGCTCGGCGTACGCGCGGAACGAGACGCCCTGGACCCGCCCGTGGACCGCGACAGCCACCGCGCGCACCGACTCGCCCTGGTCCATGCCGCCATCATGCCGGGTGGGTCAGCCGGGAAGTCCGGACTGGATGGGCAGAAGTCCCGACTCGACGGTCACAACTCCCGACTCGACGGTCACAACTCCCGACTCGGCGGTGGGAACTCCCGACTCGACGGTCACAACTCCCGACTCAACGGTGGGGGGTGATGGAACGCACCGCGGTGGTGAGTTGCGGCCCAATCGCCGGTCCCACGACCATTTGCCGGTGAGCCTGCAGACCCCGAGCGCGCCCGTGACCGTCTCGATCACCCGGCACATCGCCCCCGAGCACCACGCCGAGATGGTGGCGTGGGTCGAGGCGGGGACCCGGCTGGCGGAGCGGTTCGACGGCTTTCTCGGGGCGGGCTGGGTGCGGCCGCGTCCCGACTCGGACGAGTGGCACATGCTCTACCGGTTCGCCTCCGCCGAGCACCTCGCGGTCTGGCAGGCGTCCTCCCAGCGCAAGTGGTGGCTGGCGGCCGCGCAGGGCCGGATCGAGGTCAGCCGGATGGAGAGCCGCACCGGCATCGAGGGCTGGTTCGACGAGCCGCGCTCGACCGAGGTGATCGAGAAGGCGCCGTCGGCCCCGACCGCCCCGCCGCGCTGGAAGCAGGCGACGACGATCTTCCTGGTCTTCTACCCGTTGAGCGTGCTCGTCAACTGGTTCGCCGGCCAGTACCTCTCCGACATCACGCTGCCGCTGCGGATCCTGATGACCGTGCTCGTGATGACCCCGGTGATGACCTACTTCGCACTGCCGTGGATCACCCGCAAGCTGCAGTGGTGGCTGCAGGGCAAGCCGGCCCCCTGGCGACGCCGCTGACCGAACGGGGTGGAACCCGTCGATAGGGTCGGCCCCATGGCGGACCTGAACATCCCGGCGGCCCCAGCGATCCCCGGGGCCACCCACCTGCACTCCGGGAAGGTCCGCGACCTCTACCGCCTCGAGACCGGTCCGCACGCCGGCCACCTGCTGATGGTGGCCAGCGACCGGATCTCGGCGTACGACTTCGTGCTCGACACCCCGATCCCCGACAAGGGCGAGATCCTGACCCGGATGTCGCTGTGGTGGTTCGAGCAGCTCGCCGACCTGGTGCCGCACCACGTGGTGTCGACCGACGTGCCCGAGGAGGTCCGCGGCCGCGCCGTGGTCTGCGAGACCCTCGACATGTTCCCGGTCGAGTGCGTGGCCCGCGGCTACCTCACCGGCTCGGGCCTCGCGGACTACCGCGCCACCGGCGAGGTCTGCGGCATCGCGCTGCCCGAGGGCCTCGAGGACGGCTCGCGGCTGCCGGAGCCGATCTTCACGCCGGCGACCAAGGCGGCGCTGGGGGACCACGACGAGAACGTCTCCTACGACGCCGTCGTCGCCACGATCGGCGCCGACGACGCGGCGCGGCTGCGCGAGCTCACCCTCGCCGTCTACGCCCGCGCCGAGCAGATCGCCCGCGAACGCGGGATCGTGCTGGCCGACACCAAGCTCGAGTTCGGCCGCAGGTCGCAGGGCGGCGGGGCCATCGTCCTGGGCGACGAGGTGCTCACCCCCGACTCGTCCCGGTTCTGGCCCGCCGACGAGTGGCAGCCGGGCCGCACCCAGCCGTCGTTCGACAAGCAGATCGTCCGCAACTGGCTCACCTCGGCCGAGAGCGGCTGGGACCGCACCTCCGGCGAGGCCCCGCCGCCGCTGCCGCCCGAGGTCGTGGCGCTCACCCGCGCCAAGTACGTCGAGGCCTACGAGCGGCTGACCGGGACGTCGTTCGCATGAGCCCGTCCGTCGTCGTGGTCGAGGTCGCCGCCCCCGCCGAGGCGGCGTACGCCTACCTCGCCGAGCCCCGCAACCGCCCGCGCTGGCAGTCGAGCCTGCGTCGCGTCGAGGAGGTGCAGGGCCACGGCGAGGAGGGCAGCCAGTGGTACGACGTCACCGCCGTCGGCGCCCGCCCGCTGATGCGGGTCACCGAGGCCAGCCCGCCCGGCCGCTGGGCCGAGACCGGCACCTGGCGCGGCGTCGCGGCCGACCTGACCCTCGACTTCCTGCCGCAGGGCGACCACACGCGCCTGGTGGCGACGTTCGAGGTCCGCACCCCCGGGCCGCTCGCGCCGCTCGGCTGGGTCCTCAACCGGCTGGCCCCGCTCGGGGTCCGCGGCGACCTGAAGCGGGCCGCCCGGCTGATCGAGCAGGAGGCCTGACGTGGGCCGCACGGTCGCGATCGCGCTCGGCGTGCTGATGTTCCTCGTCGGCCTGGTGTGGACGCTTCAGGGCCTCGGCTACCTCGGCGGCTCGCCGATGACCGACCAGGACGTGTGGGCGATCGTCGGACCCGCGTTCGCCGGGCTCGGGGTCGCGCTGGTGTGGGTCGCCGCCACCGGCCGCCGGAGCTGAGACGCCTTCCCCGACGGGGTTCCGGGGCCACCGGGGCGCCACTAGGTTGGCGCTCATGACCAATCTCTCGGTCCTGCTCGAGGACTCCGCCCGCCGCTTCCCCGACCGCGACGCCGTCGTCCTCGGCGACGCCCGCCTGACCTACGCGGAGGTGAACGGCGCCGCCAACCAGGTCGCCAACCTGCTGGTCGAGCGCGGGATCCAGCCCGGCGACAAGGTCGCTCTGAGCTGCCCCAACCTGCCGTACTTCCCGATCGTCTACTACGGGATCCTCAAGGCCGGCGCCACCGTCGTCCCGCTCAACGTGCTGCTCAAGGGGCGCGAGGTCGCCTACCACCTCGACGACTCCGACGCGAAGGCCTACTTCTGCTTCCAGGGCACGCCCGAGCTGCCCATCGGCCAGGAGGGGTACGCCGGCTTCGAGCAGGCCGAGGGCTGCACCGAGTTCTTCGTGATCACCGCCGACCCCGCCGCCGAGTCGCCGATCGAGGGCGCCGAGACCCTCGGCCGCGCGATGGTGCAGCAGCCGCCGACGTTCGACTCGATCGACACGGACGACGACGACACCGCGGTGATCCTCTACACCTCCGGCACCACCGGCCAGGCCAAGGGCGCCGAGCTGCGCCACCGCAACATGCGCGACAACGCGCTGGCCGGCCGCGAGCTGTTCGACGCCGACCCGGAGCGCCAGGACACCTACCTGTGCGTGCTGCCGCTGTTCCACTCCTTCGGGCAGACCGTCATCCAGAACGGCGGCTTCGCGTTCGGCGGCACGGTGGTGCTGCTGCCGCGGTTCGAGGCGCTGCCGGCGCTCGGCCTGATGGCGAAGGAGAAGGTCACCTTCTTCGGCGGCGTGCCCACCATGTACTGGGGGCTGCTCGGCGCGCTCGAGCAGGCGCAGGCCGAGCTCGGCGTCGACGTGCAGGAGCTGGCCAAGAACCTCCGCGTCGCGGTGGCCGGCGGCTCGGCGCTGCCGCTGGAGGTCCACAAGGACGTCGAGAAGAAGTTCGGCGTGACCATCCTCGAGGGCTACGGCCTCTCCGAGACCTCGCCGGTGGCGAGCTTCTCGCCGTGGGGCGAGGAGCCGCGGCCCGGCTCGATCGGCAAGCCGATCCCGGGCGTGGAGATGAAGCTGCTCCAGCCCGGCACCTGGGACGAGGTGCCCGGCGACCTCGAGGACGACGGGAAGACGGCGGTCGGCGAGATCGCCATCAAGGGCCACAACATCATGAAGGGCTACTACGGCCGGCCCGAGGCGACCGACGAGGCGATCCGCGACGGCTGGTTCCGCTCCGGCGACCTCGGCCGCCGCGACGGCGACGGCTGGTACTACATCGTCGACCGGTCCAAGGACATGATCATCCGCGGCGGCTTCAACGTGTACCCGCGCGAGGTCGAGGAGGTCCTGATGACCCACCCCGATGTGTCGCTCGCCGCCGTCATCGGCGTCCCGCACGAGAGCCACGGCGAGGAGGTCAAGGCCGTCGTCATCCGCAACGAGGGCGCCACCGTCACCGAGGACGAGCTCGTCGCGTGGGGCAAGGAGCAGATGGCGGGCTACAAGTACCCGCGCATCGTCGAGTTCGTCGACACGCTGCCGATGACCGCGACGGGCAAGATCCTCAAGCGCGAGCTGAGCTGATCGGGCCGTCGGTCGGCCGGCCCACCGCTCAGGCGAACGGGTCGGGCGTCGCTCCCGGGAGCTTCGCGAGGAGCTCCCGGGCGTGCGCCGCCACCTTGTGCTCGACCAGCACCTCGTAGCGGGTGGCGACCACCTGGGTGGTGGAGGAGAAGTCGCGCTGGCCGCGGGTGGCGGCGTACCCGGCGATCGCCCACACGACGCCGAACATCGCGCCGAACACCGTCGTGAACAGCACGACCCCCACGACGCTCTCCTCGGTGAAGATCGCGAAGATCAGGCCGACGAAGAGGCCGAGCCACATGCCCGAGAGCGCGCCGCCGCCGGCGACCTTGCCGTAGTTGAGCCGGCCCGTGATCCGCTCGATGCGCTTGAGGTCGGTGCCGACGATCATGCACTGCTCGACCGGGAACTTCTGGTCCGCGAGGTAGTCGACGGAGCGTTGGGCGGACTCGTAGTCGTCGTAGACCGCCAGCGACTGCGGGAACTCCAGGCGGAGCGGGGAGCCCTGCGGGGCGCGGCCGGGGCCGGGGGTCGAGAAGCTCATGTGTCCAGTGTGCCGAACCGGCGGGCGTCAGGAGCCCAGTCGTCAGGAGCCCAGTCGTCAGGAGCCCAGGCCGGCGTCGCGGGCGAGCGCGACCATCTCGGCGCGGCTGCGCGCGTGGAGCTTCGCGAGGATGTCGCTGACCCGGTTGCGCACCGTCTTGTCGCTCAGCACCAGCCGCCGGGCGATCTGCTGGTTGTCGAGGCCCTGCGCGATCATCTCCAGCACCTCGAGCTCTCGCGGCGTCAGCTGCGGGAACGGGCTGGCGGCCGGTGCGCGGCCCGCCGCGAAGAAGCCGAGCACCCGCTCCGCGATGCCCGGCCCGAAGACCGCCTCGCCGCGGGCGACGCCGTCGACGGCGCGCTGGATGTCGGTGCCGTCGGCCTCCTTCAGCAGGTAGCCGCGGGCGCCGGCGCGCAGCGCCGCGAAGACCGAGTCGTCGTCGGAGTCCATGGTCAGCACCAGCACCGCCGTGTCCGGGTGCGCGACCCGGATCCGCGCGGTCGCCTCCAGCCCGCCGACGCCGGGCATCCGCAGGTCCATCAGCACCACGTCGGGCGCGTGCTCGGCCACCGCGGCGACGGCCGCCTCGCCATCGGCGGCCTGCGCCACCACCTCGATCCCCTCGAGGTCGTCGAGGACGGTCGCCATCCCGGCCCTGAAGACCGGGTGGTCGTCCGCGATCACCACGCGAGTGGGGCGGGTGGGCCGGGCGCTCACGCGACCGCCCGCGGCAGCCGGGCGCGGACCGTGGTGCCGCCGCCCGGGGTCTCCACGACGTCGAGCCGCCCGCCGACCTCGGCGGCGCGTTCGCGCATGCTCACCATCCCCACCCCCGGCCCGGGCCGGGTCGGCATCCCGACGCCGTCGTCGACCACCTCGACCAGCAGCTCGTCGGCAGTCTCGCAGGCGCGCACCGCGATCCGGGTCGCCACGCTGTGGCGCAGCGCGTTGCCGAACGCCTCCGCCGCGATCGCGTACGCCGCCACCTCGAGCGCCGCCGACGGCTCGCCGTCGAGCCGGACGTCGGCGGTGCACGAGGGGGACTCGTGGCCGGCGACGAGCTGGCGCAGGGCCCCGGCCAGGCCCAGCTGGTCGAGCACCGGCGGCCGCAGCCCGTGGACGACGGCCCGGAGCTCGCCGACCCCGGCGCGCAGCCCGTCGCGCAGCTCCAGTGTCCGCGCGGCCAGCGCCGGGTCCAGCGGCTCGAGCCGGCGGGCCAGCGACTCCAGCTGCAGCGCCGTCCCCGCGAGGGCGGGCGCGACACCGTCGTGCAGGTCGGCCCGGAGCCGGCGCCGCTCCTCCTCCCGCGCTGCGACGATCCGCTCGCGGCTCACCGCGATGTCGGTGACCAGCGCGGCGGCGTAGGCGAGCGTCCCGGCGCGGTCGGCGACCTCCGCCAGTGCGTCCTCCTCGGCGCCCGACCAGCGCTCGCCGGGGGAGCGCAGCCCCACCCGCAGCTCGCCGACCGGCTCGCCCAGCGCGGTGACCGGGACCGACCGGGTGCCGTGCGCCGGCTCGCCACTGGCGACGGACAGGTCGGCGCCGGCGAAGGCGGCGTACGGCAGGCGGAGCGCCGTGCGGAGCTCCTCGACGAGCCGCTGCAGCGCCTCGACCGGCTGCGACGCGGCCGCGACCCCGCGGCCGACCCGTGCCACCACGGCGTACGGGTCGTGGCGGTGGCCGAACAGCCACCGGTCGACCAGGGCCTGCACCTCGTCGCGAGCCGCGGCCGCGATCAGCGCCGCGACCGCCACCAGCAGCACGCCCCAGCGGGACCCGGGCGCGACGGCGTCGGCGACGTAGACGACGAGGACGTAGGCCGCCACCACCAGCCCGGTGAGCAGGCCGAGGACGACCGTCCGGTTGAGCGTCAGCTCGACGTCGAAGAGGCCGTGGCGCAGCATCCCGATCCCGATGCCGAGCGGCAGCGCCACCAGGCCGACGGCGAAGCCCACGCCGTCGCCGACGGTGCCGAGCGGGACGACCGTCGACACCGCCAGCACCAGGCCGCCGAGCACCAGCCAGAGCAGCTGGGTGCGTTCCGGCTCCTGCGCGCGCCGCATCCGGAGGGCCACGGACAGCACCGCGAGCGGGACGCCGACGACGAACAGCGACGTGGCCCCCACCTGCGTGGCGAAGCGGAGCCAGGTGGCCGACTCGATGCCCAGCGGGTTCGTCACGTCGGGCGCGAGGTCGGTCGTCACGGGCGAGACCATGCGCGCCAGCGTGGTCACGGCGGCCACGCCCAGCACCGCCCGCAGCACCAGTCGCCAGCGCGGCGAGAGCGACCGCCCGTCGGGGAAGACGAAGAGCAGCACCGGCACGGTGAAGAAGTACGGCGCGAAGCCCCAGGTCGCGACCCAGGCCGCGGCGGCGCCGAGGAACCCCGCGCCGGCCGTCTCGGCGGCGTACGCCCCGGCCAGCAGGTAGGGGCCGAGCAGCGCCGGCGCCAGCAGCACCCAGCCCACGGGGTTGCGTGGCTGGGCGCGCACCACGAGCACGCCGACCCACGGCCACACCGTCGCCAGCACCAGGTCCGAGACGACCACCAGCTCGAGGCGGAAGCTCCCCACCGCCACCAGCGCGAGCGTCAGGCCCACGCAGGCGGTCGCCACGAGGGCGACGAGCGCGGCGAGCAGGCGGGGCGGGGGAGTCACGCCGCTCATGGTGCCCGAGTCGGCGTCCCCGGGACACGGGGTTGTTGTCCCTCGTGCCCGGGACGCGGGGCGGGCGACCGTCACCCCTGTCATCACCGACATCCCGACCCCGGCTCCCAGGAGATCGCCATGACGACCCACGTCCCGCTCGACCGCACCGCGGGTGCCGGCGGCACCGCCGCCACGACCCGCCGCTCGCGCTGGCCGCTGTACGGCGCCGCCGCCGGCCTGCTGGGCTTCACGGCCACCATGCCGCTGGACGGCCGCCCCGGCGGCACCGACATCTCGCTCAGCCACCAGCTCTTCGTCGACCTGGACCCGATGGTCTACCGGGCCAGCATGGTCGCCGGCTACCTCGCGGTCGTGCTGCTGGTCGTGATGGCCGCCAGCTGGCGTCGCCGCGTCGAGCCGCGCGTCCCGGGCTCGACCGCCGCCCACGTCGTCCCGTTCGGCCTCGTCGCGTCCGCGGCCGGGCTGACCTACGGCTACGGCTGGAAGGGCGCCCTCGGCAACTACATGCCCGGCGGCGGCGAGTACGGCTACTACGACGACCAGGGCCTCTACGTCTACTACCTGCTCAACGACTTCGGGTCCTTCATCGGCTGGCTCGGCGTCGTGATCGCGGCCGGTGCAATCGCCTGGATGGCGCTGCGCGAGCGCACCGTCTCCCGCTGGATCGGCCTCTGGTCGCTGCTGCCGGTCGTGCAGACCACGCTCATGGTCGTCGGCCTCGGCGTCCCCGGCGTGCCCGGCCTGCTCGCCGGCATCTGGCTGGTCGTGACCGGTCTCGGCCTCGCGTTCGGCCGCAGCACCATCGCCCGCTGACCGGTCCGGATGAGGCGGCGGCACGGGCCACGGCTAGACTCCGGAGCGGTTTTCCCCGCTGCCAAGGAGTGCCCCGTGGCCCGTGTCGTCGTCGACGTCATGCCCAAGCCCGAGATCCTCGACCCCCAGGGCAAGGCCGTCCTGGGTGCGCTGCCCCGCCTCGGCTTCACCGGCGTCGTCGACGTCCGCCAGGGCAAGCGGTTCGAGATCGAGATCGACGGCGAGATCACCGACGAGCTGCTCGCCGAGGTCGACAAGATGGCGGAGACGCTGCTGTCGAACCCGGTGATCGAGGACTACGAGGTCCACGTCGAGGAGCACTCCGTGGCCGAGATCGCCGCGGGCGAGGGCCGCTGATGAAGATCGGCGTCGTCACCTTCCCCGGCTCGCTCGACGACGACGACGCGCGCCGCGCCGTACGCCTCGGCGGCCACGAGGCCGTCGCGCTCTGGCACGGCGACCACGACCTGCGCGGCGTCGACGCGGTGATCCTGCCCGGCGGGTTCTCCTACGGCGACTACCTGCGCTGCGGTGCGATCTCGCGGTTCGCCCCGGTCATGACCGAGGTCATCGAGGCCGCCGGGCGCGGCATGCCCGTCCTCGGCATCTGCAACGGCTTCCAGATCCTCTGCGAGTCCCACCTGCTCCCGGGTGCGCTGATCCGCAACGACCACCGCAAGTTCGTCTGCCGCGACCAGCGGCTGCGCATCGAGAACACCAGCACGCCGTGGACCGCGGCGTACGACCAGGACGCCGAGATCACGATCGTCCTCAAGAACGGCGAGGGCGGCTTCGTCGCCGACGCCGACACCCTCGACCGGCTCGAGGGGGAGGGGCGCGTGGTCGCCCGCTACCTCGACGACAACCCCAACGGGTCGCTGCGCGACATCGCCGGCATCACCAACGAGCGCGGCAACGTGGTCGGCCTGATGCCGCACCCCGAGCACGCCGTCGAGGACCTCACCGGCTGCGGCACCGACGGGCTGGGCTTCTTCCGGCTGGTGGAGCGGGCCTTCGCCTGATGTCCCCGCTCGTGCTCTTCCGCCGGGTGGCGGTGGCCGAGGCCGTGACCTGGGCCCTGCTGCTGCTCGGCATGTTCCTCAAGTACGTCACCCGGACCACCGAGCTCGGCGTCCAGGTCTTCGGCATGGTCCACGGCACCGTCTTCGTGGCCTACTGCCTGGTGACCGTCCTGGTCGCCGTCGACCAGCGCTGGTCGCGCGGCCGGCTGCTGCTCGGGCTTGCCGCCGCGGTTCCGCCGTTCCTCACCGTCTGGTTCGACCGGTACGCCGAGCGCCGGGGTGCGCTCGCCACGACCTGGCGGCTGCGGACCGAGGCCCCGTCTGGGCTGCTCGAGCGGCCGTCCGCCTGGCTGGTCCGCCACCCGGGTCGCGGCCTCGTGGCCGGGCTCGCCGGCGTCGCCGCGCTCACCGGTGCGGCGCTGCTCGTCGGCCCTCCGGTCGGCTGACTGGCCCGCGGCGCCTCGGCGTCAGCGGACGCCGGCGCGCAGCGCCTTCCACGTCTGCCGCTGAGCCACGCCGGACCCGGTGATCCCGACCGAGCGCTGGTAGGCGCGCAGCGCCTCGTCGGTCTTCTCGCCCAGCACGCCGTCGACGGCGAGGCGGGCGCGGCCGGCCGCGTTGAGCGCGCGCTGCAGGTCGTGGACGTCGGCGCCGGCCGAGCCGAGCTTGACCACGGGGCGCGCGCCGGCGACGTGCAGTGACATCCAGTTCTCGCGGCTCCACACCTCGGAGACCGGGAAGCCGTGGCCGGCCTGCCAGGCCTGCACCGCCTCGATGGTCCGGTCGTTGTAGACGCCGCTCAGCTTGCCGCCGTACTTCCCGGCCTCGGAGAGCAGGCACTGCAGCACCTTGACCCGCTCGCGCGGCTCGGAGGTCTCCTTGGGCAGGACCGGCCGGTAGCGGCGCATGTCGACGTCCACGCCGCCGCAGTGCTTCTCGGGTGCGGCCACCGAGCCGCGGCCGAGGTCGAGCCAGTTGCTGTCGATGTTGATCCGCACGCCGCCCCACGTCTCGTCGTGGTCGCCGCGGTACTGGTGGACCCGGGCGTGCGGGACCCAGCCGTCGTTGCGGATGTAGGTGTTGCTCGCGTCGTTGATCTGGCCGGGCACCCCGCTCCAGCGGGCGATCCAGACCTGGTCGGGCATGGCGAACCGGCCCGGCCGGTTGACCCGCGCGTCGTCCAGCATCTTGATGCCGGACCCGGCACTGGAGTAGACGCCGGAGACGTAGTCGAGCGCGTGCAGCCGGGTGGTCCAGGCGCTGAGGAAGGCCAGTGCCGACTCGCGGCAGTGGGTGATCGAGGTGTCGAACGCCTCGAGGTCGTACCAGAGGGTGCTGCCCTTCACGATCCCCAGCCGCTGCGCCGTCGCCACGGCCTCGTCCGCCTCGGCGCGGGCCTGGCGGCGGGCGGGCTTGTACTTGCTCCGCGAGCCGGGCTTGGGGTTGATGGTCTCGTCGTGGCCGTAGCGCGGGAACCGGTCGCTGCAGGAGGCCTGCGGGCCGAGCGTGATCGGAAGCAGCCGCCAGCCCTTCCGCAGCTGCTTCCCGACCCACGTCGGGGTCAGGTTGGGCTGGCTCCGGCAGGCGCGCGACTCCCCGGAGATGTAGATGCCGACCGCGAGGAACGGCGAGTGGTTGAGCCAGGCGTTCATCGCCTTCTGGGTCGGCGCCAGGCACTGGTCGAAGCCGTAGCCGGTGAAGTTGCCGGGCGTCACCGGGTTCTCGGCGTGCGCCGGCGCGGCCGTCGCGACGAGGGTGCCGGCCGCGAGGCCCGTGGCGGCGAGCAGTCCGGCGAGGCGGGTGCGGAAACGGTGCTGGGCCTGGGGCTGGACCGGGCGTGCCATGGCGTGCTCCAGAGGATCCGGGGAAGGCGTCACGGTGACGGGGTGCCGAGCCACGATAACCCCAGCAATCACACCAGTCACAGGAGTTCATGTGAACTACTGCGCTGTAGTTCGGCCGGATGACGTCCGCCCTGAGGGGTGTGGTCGGGGACACCGTGGCGCGCCGGTAGATTGGCGGCCGTGCCGCAGTCGCCCCGCACCGCCCCCACGTACGCCGTCGACACCGTCACCGCCGCCGCCGAGGACCCCTCGCGCGACCAGCCGTGGGCCGAGCTCGGCCTCAAGGCCGACGAGTACGACCGCATCCGCGAGATCCTCGGCCGCCGGCCGACCAGCGCCGAGCTCGCGATGTACTCCGTCATGTGGAGCGAGCACTGCTCCTACAAGTCGTCGAAGGTCCACCTGAAGCAGTTCGGCGAACTGGCCCAGGAGACTCCCGCCGGCAAGATGCTGGCGGGCATCGGCGAGAACGCCGGCGTCATCGACATCGGCCAGGGCTACGCGGTCACCTTCAAGGTCGAGTCGCACAACCACCCGTCGTACGTCGAGCCCTACCAGGGCGCCGCGACCGGCGTCGGCGGCATCGTCCGCGACATCCTCGCGATGGGCGCCCGGCCGGTCGCCGTCATGGACCCGCTGCGGTTCGGCCCGCTCGACGCCGAGGACACCCACCGGGTGCTGCCCGGGATCGTGGCCGGCGTCGGCGGCTACGGCAACTGCCTCGGCCTGCCCAACATCGGCGGCGAGGCCGTCTTCGACGAGACCTACCTCGGCAACCCGCTCGTCAACGCGCTGTGCGTCGGCGTGCTGCGCCACGAGGACCTCCACCTCGCCAAGGCGTCCGGCGCCGGCAACAAGGTGATCCTCTACGGCGCCCGCACCGGCGGCGACGGCATCGGCGGCGTCTCCGTGCTCGCGTCCGAGACCTTCGACGAGGGCGGCCCCACCAAGCGGCCCAGCGTCCAGGTCGGCGACCCCTTCATGGAGAAGCTGCTCATCGAGTGCACGCTCGAGCTCTTCGCGGCCGGCGTGGTCGCCGGCATCCAGGACCTCGGCGGCGCCGGGCTGTCCTGCGCCACCTCCGAGCTCGCCTCCGCCGGTGACGGCGGCATGCACGTCGACCTCGACCTGGTGCCGCTGCGCGACTCCACGCTCGCCCCCGAGGAGATCCTCATGAGCGAGTCGCAGGAGCGGATGATGGCGGTCGTCGAGCCCGGCGACGTCGACGACTTCCTCGCCATCTGCGAGCGCTGGGACGTCGACGCCACGGTCATCGGCGAGGTCACCGACACCGGCCGGCTGGAGATCGACTGGCACGGCGAGCGCGTCGTCGACGTGCCGCCGCGGTCGGTCGCCCACGACGGCCCGACGTACCACCGCCCCTTCGCCCGTCCGGCGTGGCAGGACGACCTGCAGGCCGACGGCGCCGAGAAGCTGCCGCGGCCCGCGAACGGCGACGAGCTGCGCGAGACGCTGCTGCGCCTGGTCGCCTCGCCGAACCTCTGCGACAAGTCCTGGATCACCGACCAGTACGACCGCTACGTCCGCGGCAACACCGTGCTGGCGCAGCCGTCCGACAGCGGCATGGTGCGCGTCGACGACGAGACCAACCTCGGCGTCGCCGTCTCCACCGACTGCAACGGCCGGTTCGCCAAGCTCGACCCGTACGCCGGCGCGCAGCTCGCGCTGGCCGAGTCCTACCGCAACGTCGCCACCGGCGGTGCGAAGCCCCTGGCGATCTCCGACTGCCTCAACTTCGGCTCCCCCGAGGACCCCGACGTGATGTGGCAGTTCGCCGAGGCCTGCCGCGGCCTCAAGGACGGCTGCGCCGAGCTCGGCGTCCCCGTCACCGGCGGCAACGTCTCCCTCTACAACCAGACCGGGGAGACCGCGATCCTGCCGACCCCGGTCGTCGCCGTCCTCGGCGTCATCGAGGACGTCACCCGTCGCACCCCCTCGGGCTTCGCCACCGCAGGCGAGACCGTGCTGCTGCTCGGCGAGACCCGCGAGGAGCTGTCCGGTTCCGAGTGGGCCCACGTCGTCCACGGCCACCTCGGCGGCCTGCCGCCGAAGGTCGACCTGGCCGCCGAGAAGGCGCTCGCCTCGCTGCTGGTCGACGCGGTCGGCGTCGTCTCGAGCGCCCACGACGTCTCCGACGGCGGCGTCGCGCAGGCGCTGGCCGAGGCTGCGCTGCACCGTGGTGTCGGCGTCACCGTCGCGCCGGAGGGCGACCCGTTCGTGGCGCTCTTCGCCGAGTCGGCCGCGCGCTGCGTGGTGACCGTGCCCGACGCGGGGCTCGAGCGGTTCCGGGCGCTCGCCGCGGAGCACGGCGTCCCCGTGTCGGAGCTGGGCCGCACCGGTGGCGACGCGCTGGTGGTCGAGGGCCAGTTCGAGGTGCCGCTGACCGAGCTGCGCGCCGCCTGGACGGCGACCCTGCCCGCCGCGCTGGCCTGACCGGGCACGCCGGCCCCGTGTCCGTCGAGACCGCCAGGTACGGCGACCACGCCTCACAGGTCTGTGAGCTCACCCGTCCGGCGGGGGAGTCCCGCGGCGTCGTCGTGGTGGTCCACGGCGGCTTCTGGAAGGTGCAGTACGGCCTCGAGCTGGGGCGGCCGCTCGCGGCCTCGCTGGCCGAGCGGGGCTGGACGGCCTGGAACGTCGAGTACCGCCGCGTCGACCCGGACGACCCGTCGACCGGATCCGGCGGCTACCCGCTGACCCTGGACGACGTCGCGGCCGCGATCGACGCCCTGGCCGACGTGCCGGACCTCGACCTGTCGACCGTCGTCACGCTCGGCCACTCCGCGGGTGGTCACCTCGCCACCTGGGCCGCCTCGCGCGGGCGCTTCCCGCGGTGGCAGCCGGAGCGGGTGCGGGTCACGTCGGTGGTCTCGCAGGCCGGGGTCCTCGACCTGCGCAGCGCCCACGAGGCGGGACTGGGCTCGGGCGCGGTCGTCGGGCTGCTCGGCCACGCCCCGGGCCCGGACGACGACCCGGCCGACCCGATCCGCCAGGTTCCGCTCGACGTGCCGGTGTGGTGCATCCACCCGACCGGCGACGAGGACGTGCCGCCCTCACAGTCCCGCGCCTACGTGGCGGCCGCCCGGGCCGCCGGCGCCCGGGCGCACCTCGAGGAGGTCGACGGCGACCACTACGTCGTGATCGACCCCACCTCTGACGCGTGGGCGCGCACCCTGGCGCACCTCGACACGCTGGGCTGAGCTCAGGGAAGGGCTCGCAGCACCCGCGCCTCGGGGCCGGGGCCCGGCTGGCAGCGCGGGCACCACCAGGTGCGCCGGTTGCCCGGGTCGTTCGGCACCTCGTCGACCATCCGCACCGGTGTCCCGCACCGCGGGCACGGCCGGCGCTGCCGGCCGGCCACCCAGTGCTGCTCGCCGCGCGCCCGGTTTCCGGTCGTCACCTGGTAGGCGCCGGGCACCGTCGCCGAGTGGCGCAGCGCGCGGGCGCCGAGCCGCACCAGCCGGCGTACGTCGACGTCCCCGACAGGCGTCCAGGGGCTGCGGCCCACGAGGAAGGCGAGCTCGTTGGCCCACAGGTTCCCCCATCCTGCGACGAGGGTCTGGTCGAGGATCGCGCTCACCAGCGGGCGGTCCGGATCGGCGGAGAGCCGGCGTACCGCCTCGTCCTCGTCCCAGTCCTCGCGCAACGGGTCGGGGCCGAGGTGGCCGACGACCCGGTGCTCCTCGGCGGTGGGCACGAGCTCCAGCTGGTGCAGCCGCAGCCCGTACGCCGTCCGGCCGTCGTCCATCTCGAGGACCAGGCGGATCTCGTGCTCGACGCGGCGGGGGAGCCGCTTGCCCGGCCCGACGACCGACCACTCGCCGTCCATCAGCAGGTGGCTGTGCAGGCTGACGCCGCCCTCGAACCGGGTGAGCAGGTGCTTGCCGTGCGTGTCGTGCCCGAGCAGCCGGCGGCCCGCCAGGTCGCGGGTCGCGAGCGCGGGCACCCGGAAGTCCGAGCGCACGACAGTCCGGCCCGCGAGCCGGTCCTCGAGCCGGCGGGCGAGCAGGTGGACGGAGTCCCCCTCGGGCATGTTGCCATCATCCCCACCCGCCGAAGCGGCGGGGTCGCCGCCCGAGATGGGCGACGCCGGCCCTCCCCGATGGAAGGACCGGCGTCCCGTCGAGCGCCGAACGGCTGCGTCAGCGAGCGACGCCGCCGTGGTCGTGGCCGTCGGCGTGGTGGTGCCTGACCGCCATCCGGGGGGCCTCCGGGGCGGGCGGCTCGTGGCCGGTGTCCTTGCCGTTGACCGAGCGGGTGCTGCGCGCGTACTTCTGGACCGCGTGGAGGATCGCCGAGGTGTTGGCCTTCAGCGCGTCGCGGCTCACGTTGCCGAGGTCGTCGCACTCGGAGTGGTAGCACTCGTCGTACGCCGCGCCGGCGGTGCCGCCGAACTGCACGGCCTGCTCCGGGGTCTTCACGCCCTCGGCGCCGGTGAAGAGGCCGCCGGCCGGGACGTTGAGCGCGATGAACGGGCCGTAGTCGGAGCGGCCGCTGAACGGCGTCTCGGACGATCCGGTCCCGTAGACGCTGAAGAAGTCCTGGAACATCGCCTCGATGGCGGCCGAGCCGTCGGGGCCGATCGCGGCGCCCTCCTCGGGGCCGTAGACCGAGTTGTCGCCGTCGTAGACGCCGAGCATGTAGTTGGGCGAGCCCACCATGTCGAAGTTCAGGTACAGCGCGATCTTCTGGAACTTGCCGGGGCGACGCTCCGACAGGTCGGCCACGTAGTGCTCGGAGCCGAGCAGGCCGAGCTCCTCGGCGCCCCACCAGGCGAACCGCACGCGGTTGTTCGGCCGGGCGTCGCCGCCCATCTTCTCGGCGACCTCGAGCAGCGCGGCGCTGCCGGAGCCGTTGTCGTTGATGCCGTTGGCGCCGTGGACGCTGTCGAGGTGGGCGCCGGCCATGACCACGTTGGCCTTGCGGCCGCGGGTGTCGGCGATGACGTTCCACGTCTGTCGGATCTCGGACTCGGTCTCGGTGACGACCGTGGCCTTGGTTCCCTCGGCGGCGAGCTCCTCGCCGACCATGAAGCTGGTGCCGAGGGCGGGGATGGTGGCGACCGGTCCACCCAGCGTCCCCGCGAAGGCGTCCATCCGGCCGGCGTTGTTGCCCTGGTTCATCACGATGGCCGCGACCGCGCCGGCCTCCTGCGCGTTGACGACCTTGTCGGCGAAGGCGCAAGCGCCGCGCTGCATCAGCGCGATGTTGCCCGCGGTGAAGGTGGCGAAGTCCTCGGCCTCGCAGCCGCTGGTGGAGCTCCCGCGGTCGGCCTCGGCGAGCTTGAGGTCGACGCCCTCGACGGTCACGTCGGTGACGTTGCCGGACCCGGAGTAGGTCATCAGGATGTAGTCGGTCTCCTCGGCGTACGCCTTGGCGTCCGGGGCCGTCCGCTCGAGCTTCGAGGGGCCCGTCTCGGCGTAGTAGGGGAAGTCGAACTCCTGCATCCACGGCTCGAAGCCGGCCTGGCGGAGCTTGCGGGCGACGTACTTGGCGGAGGCCTCGTAGCCCGGCTCGCCGGCGGCGCGGCCGTCGTGCTTGTCGCCGATCCGCTCGAACCGGATCAGGTGGTCCATGACGCCGTTGACGGTGCCCTGCTTGGCGCGGGCGGCCGGGACCTCGTCGACGGCGCTGGCGCTGCCCAACGGGACCATGGCGGCCGCGACGAGGGCCGTCGTACCGAGAAGCGCGGATGCGGCCAGGCCGCGTCCGCGCAGGCTGAAGTGTGACAAAACGCTGTCCTTCCGGGATGTGACGCAAGCCCGCATGGGCGCACGTGACGCGTCACACTAGGTGTGATGGTTGTCATGCACAATCACCCCGGCGGGTGTGGCGTGCCTTGGCGCGCGACCTCGGCGGAGCTCAGGCGAGGGCGGCCTGCGGTTGGTCGTCGGTCGAGGCCGGCGTCCCGACCTCGACCTGCCAGGCGACCGGTCGCGGCACGCCGCGCACGCTGGCGCTGAGGGTCGGGATCAGTGCGACGAGGGCGGTCAGCAGGGTGAGCGCCGCGACCGCGACGGCCCCGCCCACCGTGGCGAGCAGCACCCCCGCGAGCACCGGCGCGAGCGGCATCACGGACATGGAGGTGAAGTTCATGGTGGCCTGCGCGCGGCCGAGGAGCTCGGGTGGCGTGACCGCCACCCGGTAGGCGCCGATCCCGGCATTGCCGGCCGGGTTGAGGAAGATGCCGGCCGACAGTGCCAGTGCGACCACGGCCGGGTGGTTCCAGAAGATCAGCGGGACGGTGAGCGGCACGAAGCTCCACGCCACCGCCACCGTGAGCGCCCCGGTGGCGAAGCGCTCGATCAGCCAGGGCGCGACGAGGGCGCCGAGGATCCCGCAGGCGCCGGCCGCCATCTCCACGAGCCCGAGGTGCAGCGGGTCCACGCCGGCCTCGATCAGCCGCAGCACGGCCACGAAGAAGACCGCGTTGACGGTGAGGTTGGCGAGCGGTGCCCAGCACAGCAGCACCCGGAAGAACGGCCGCGAGGTCAGGAAGCGGATCCCGTCCCCGAGCTCTCGCAGCGGCTTCCTGCCGCCGTCGGCGCGACGCGGGGCCCGCAGGTCCGCCCGGACCCGGCCCAGCAGCAGCCAGGACGCGGCGTAGGTGATGGCGTCGAGGGCGAACGGCAGCCAGCTGGTCACGGCGTACAGCGCGCCGCCCAGCGGCCCGCCGACCAGGCCGGCGACGTGCTGGCGGGCCTGCTGCTGGCTGAAGGCCGTGGGCAGGTCCTCGGTCGGGACGACGGTGCGGACCGCGGCCGTCTCGGCGGGCGCGAAGACCCCGGCGCAGGCGCCGGTGACCAGCGCGACGGCCAGCAGGTGCGGCATCGTCAGCGCGCCCGCCAGGCCGGCGACGACGAGCGAGGCGTACAGCAGTGCCCCGGTGGCGCTCGCGCCGCGCATCAGCAGCCGCCGGTCGAGCCGGTCGGCCAGCACCCCGGCGGGGAGGAGCGCGCCGACCAGGCCGAGCAGGTGCAGGGCCTCCGCCAGCGCGGCGGCGATCGTCGATCCCGTCAGCGCGTACGCCAGCAGCGGGAAGACGAACATGCTCACCCGGCTGCCGAGCTCGCTGAGCGTCTGGCCGACCCAGAGCACCGTGAAGTCGTGGTTGCGGGCGAGTCGCCGGTAGCTGGTCACAATGCGCAACATATGTTGCGCAAGTAATAGTGCGCAATAGGTCGTGCGGAATGGTCTAGCCTCGAGGCATGGCCGACGAGCAGCGCGTCCACGACCCGCGGGTGCTGCGGGCGATCGCGCACCCCGTCCGCAACCGGATCCTCGGCGAGCTCGCGGCCGGCGGCCCGATGCGGGCGGCCGACATCGCCCGCGAGCTCGACATCCCCGCCAACCAGGCGAGCTTCCACCTACGTCAGCTCGCGAAGTACGGGCTGGTCGAGGAGGACCCCGACGCCGCGCGGGACCGCCGCGACCGGGTCTGGCGCGAGGCGCCCGGGGGACGGCTCGCCGTCAGCTTCTCCGAGCTGGCGACCGAGCCCGGCGGGCCGGCGGCCGTCGACGTGTTCCGCTCCCACACGGCCACCTGGGCGCGGCTCCTCGTCGACCGCGCGCTCGGCCCCCACGAGAAGGGCACCGGCGTCCACACCGTCATGGAGCAGACGGTGCGCCTCACCGACGCCGAGGCCGAGCAGATGCGGCGCGAGCTCGCCGACCTCGTCGAGGGGTGGGCCGACCGCACCCGGGGCCGTGACGACGACCGGCGCACCTACGTCGCGCTGCAGGTGCTGCTGCCCTACCCGGACCTCGAGCAGGGCTGACGGGCCCCGCCCGGTCGGGCCCGCAGCCGGACGCCCCGACTACCGTGGCGCCGTGCCCGCCCGTCTCCGCCCCGCCGACCCCGCCGCCGTCGCGGCCGCGCTCGCCACGCCGGTCCCGGAGCGGACCCCGGCGGACCGCAAGCTGCTGAGCAAGCATTTCCTGGCGCTGCTCGCCGAGCGCGCCCCCGGCACGTCCGTGGAGGTCCGGGTCCCGCCGTACGCCGCCGCGCAGGTGGTGCCCGGAGTCCGCCACACCCGCGGCACCCCGCCCGCCGTCGTCGAGACCGACCCCGACACCTGGGTCGCCCTCGCCACCGGCGACCTCTCCTGGGCCGAGGCCGAGCAGGCCGGCCGGCTCCGCGCCAGCGGCGAGCGCGCCGACCTCTCGCCGTACCTCCCCCTGGGTTGACGGGATAGTTCGTGACGATCGGGTCGCCCGACACGCCCCCGGGCGACCCGAACGTCACGGACTGTCCGGAGCCTCCGCCGGTTAGGGATCGCTCAGACGCGCTCGGTAGGTTGGCGCCCATGACTGCCGAGATCCGCGCCAAGGTCGAGTCCGTCCTTCCCGGCATCCGCAAGGACCTCGAGGACCTGGTCCGCATCGAGTCCGTGAGCGCCGACCCCGCCCGTGCGGGCGAGGTGCAGCGCAGCGCCGAGGCGGTCGCCGAGCTCTTCCGCGCCGAGCGCTTCGACACTGTCGACATCGTGTCCGCCGACGGCGGCGCTCCCGCGGTCATCGCACACAAGAGGGGCCCCGAGGGTGCCCCCACCGTGCTGCTCTACGCCCACCACGACGTGCAGCCGGAGAACGACCACGCCGACTGGGACTCCCCGCCGTTCGAGCCCACCGAGCGTGACGGTCGCCTCTACGCCCGCGGCGCCGCCGACGACAAGGCCGGCATCGCCGCCCACCTGGGTGCGCTGCGGGTCTTCGGCGACGACCTGCCCGTCAGCGTCACGATGTTCATCGAGGGCGAGGAGGAGGTCGGCTCCGACAGCCTGCCGGCCCTGCTGAAGGAGCACCACGACCGGCTCGCCGCCGACGTCATCGTCATCGCCGACTCCGGCAACTGGGACATCGGCGAGCCCGCCCTCACCACCAGCCTGCGCGGCCTCGTCCGCGCCGACGTCGAGGTCCGGACGCTCACCCACGCCGTCCACTCCGGCATGTGGGGCGGCCTCGTCCCCGACGCGCTGATGACGCTGAGCCGGCTCATCGCCTCGCTGCACGACGACGCCGGCAACGTCGCGGTCGAGGGCCTGCACTCCGGCCCCGCCGCCGACGTCGAGTACCCCGAGGCGCGTCTCCGGGCCGAGTCCGGCGCCACCGCCGGCGTCCAGTGGGTCGGTGAGGGCCCGGTCGTCGAGCGGCTCTGGACAAGGCCGGCGATCAGCATCACCGGCCTCGACGCGCCGCAGGTCGACGGCGCCAGCAACACCCTCGTGCCCGCCGCTCGCGCCAAGATCTCGATGCGGATCGCTCCCGGCGACACCACCGCGAACGCCGTCGAGTGCCTGCGCCGCCACCTCGAGAAGCACGTCCCGTGGGGCGCCGACCTCGACGTGACCATCGTCGACACCGGTGAACCCACCGCCATCGACGCCACCGGTCCGGCGTACGACGCCGCCCGGGCCGCCTTCACCGAGGCCTGGGACGGCACCGCGCCGGTCGACATGGGCGTCGGCGGCTCGATCCCGTTCATCGCCGAGTTCCTCGACGCGTTCCCGGAGGCCAGCGTGCTGGTCACCGGCGTCGAGGACCCCGACACCCGCGCCCACGGCGCCAACGAGGGCCTGCACCTCGCCGAGTTCGAGCGCGTGGTGCTCGCCGAGGCGCTGCTGCTCGACAAGCTCGGCCGCGGCTGACCCTCCGCCCCGCCGGGGCAGCGGTCAGCGTGCGGCCGGCAGCGAGACCCGGAAGGTGCTACCGGAGCCGAGCTCGGAGCGCACCTCGATGGTGCCGTCGTGGCGCTCGAGGATGCGCTTGACGATCGCGAGGCCCAGGCCGGTCCCGGGCTCCTTGGTCGCCTCGGGGTTGGTGGAGCGGAAGAACTCCCGGAACAGCTGCTCCTGGTCCGCCGCCGAGATGCCGTAGCCCTCGTCGACGACCTCGAGCACGACCCGGTCGTCCTCGACCGCCAGGCAGATCCGGATCCCGCGGCCCTCGGGGGTGTACTTCACGGCGTTGCTGACGAGGTTGAGGCAGACCCGGTCGAGCTCGTCGTGGTCGCCGAGGGCCAGCACCGGCTCGTCAGGGGCGCTGACCACAAGCTCCAGCCGCTTGGCCGAGGCGGCCACCGTCGCCAGCTCGACCACGTCGTCGACCACCCGACGCAGGTCGACCGGCGCCGGGATGATCGGGTAGTCGGGGTCGCCGACCTTGGACAGCAGCAGCAGGTCGTCCGCGATCCGGGCCATCCGTCGCACGCCGCGCTCCATCACCGAGACCGAGGCCCGCGCCGTGTCAGGCAGGTCGGGGATGCCCTCGAGGATCTCGAGGTGGCCGGTCACCGCGGTGAGCGGGTTCTTGAGCTCGTGGGACACCGTGGCGATCAGCCGGGTCTTGTAGCTGTCGAGCGCCTGGAGCTCCTGCACCAGGTGGTGCTCGCGCTCGAAGGTCCGGGCGTTGAGGATCGCGCGACCGAGGTCGTGGCCGATGTCGAGGGCGGCCGCGCACTCGTGGTCGGTCCACTCCGGCGCACCCGTGGTGCGGGTGAGCACGAGGTTGCCGAGGCACTCGGGCCCGGCGCCGAGGGGGGCGAACAGGATGGACCCGATCCCGATCCCCTCGAGGAACTCGAGGACCTGCTGGGCCTGCGAGGAGGTGATCGTCGGGCCGAGGGGGCGGTCGTGGGAGACGACCTCGACCCGCTGCAGCGACCAGGCCCGCTGGGCCGCCGTCGTGGCCACCTCGACGAGCTGCTCGGGGAGCGAGACCTCGGTGCCGTTGGCGGCGTAGATGGTGCCGTGGCCGAGACCGTCCTCGTCGAAGGTCTGGATCCACATGCCGTGGGCCTGGAAGCCCTCGACCATTGCCTGGGAGCACTCGGCGACGATCCGGTCCAGCCGCAGCTGGGCGCTGGCGTGCCGGACGATCTGGCGGGCCGCCTCGGCGAGCCGCACCTTCTCGGCGAGCCGCTCGCGCTCGAGGGCGGTGAGCACGGCGCGGCCGGCCTGCTCGGCGTACTTCTGGAGCATCCGGCGCTGCTCGGCGCCCGGCCGGCGGCCGTCGACCGGCATGTCGATGGCGAGCGTGCCGCGCAGCACGCCGGCATCGTCGCGCAGGGGCGCGACCAGCAGGTCGAGCGGGTGCCACGCGTCCGGGTCGTCGATGGGGTTGATGTCGGGGACCCAGCCCCAGGTCTCGCCGGCGGTCGGGTCGAGCCGCTCGTGGGGGACGAAGCGCAGCAGTCCCCACTCGTCGGCCTTCGCGATCTCCGCCATCAGCGTGTCGATGGGCGTGCGGCGGCCGCGCAGGTCGAGGCGGGCCTTCTCGCTGCCGGCGACCGCCATGACCTCCAGCTTGCCGTCGTCGCGCACGACGCTGATGGCAGCGATGCCGAAGCCGGCGACCTCGGTGACCCCCTCCGCGATCAGCTCCAGGGCGTCGCTGGAGGGACCTTCCGACCAGGTGGGCACACGGTCCCCCTGCTCGACGAGATGGGTCTCTCCCGACATCCGCACGTCCCCCCCAGGTCGTTGGTCCGGTCATGCTACGGGCCGGGGCCGGGACAGTCCCGGAACTCGGGCAGACGGTCGCCAAGTGGGGTCCAAGGTCCCGGCACCCCTACACTCGGACCCGTGCTACTGCCGCCCCGGACACGCACCCGCGGCGACGGCCGCCTCACCGCTGCCCTCGACCCGCAGGATCAAGGACCCCAGGACGCCTGTGGGGTCTTCGGGGTCTGGGCCCCCGGCGAGGACGTCGCCAAGCTCACCTACTTCGGGCTCTACGCCCTCCAGCACCGCGGCCAGGAGTCGGCGGGCATCGCGGTGAGCAACGGTCGCCAGATCCTCGTCTACAAGGACATGGGCCTCGTCTCGCAGGTCTTCGACGAGACGACTCTCGACTCGCTCAAGGGCCACCTGGCGATCGGCCACTCGCGCTACTCCACGACCGGCGCCAGCACCTGGCAGAACGCCCAGCCGACGTTCCGGCCGACCGCGGACGGGTCCATCGCGCTGGGTCACAACGGCAACCTCATCAACACCCACGAGCTGTCGGAGATGGTGGCGGCGCTGCCCGGCCCTGCCGGCGAGCTCGAGCTGCACGGGCGGGACGTCGAGGTGTCGACCAACGACACCGGGCTGGTGACGGCGCTCTTCGCCCACCACCCTGACTCCGGGCTCGAGCAGCGCGCCCTCGAGGTGCTGCCGCAGCTTCGGGGCGCCTTCTCGTTCGTCTGGATGAACGAGGACACCCTCTACGCCGCGCGCGACCCGCAGGGCATCCGGCCGCTGGTCCTGGGTCGCCTCGACCGCGGCTGGGTGGTCGCCAGCGAGGACGCGGCGCTGGCCACCATCGGCGCAAGCGTCGTGCGCGAGGTCGAGCCGGGGGAGATGCTCGTCATCGACGAGAACGGCCTGCGCTCCCACCGCTTCGCCGAGCCCCAGCCCAAGGGCTGCGTCTTCGAGTACGTCTACCTCGCCCGCCCCGACGCGACGATCAGCGGTCGGAGCGTCCACGAGGCGCGCGTGGAGATGGGCCGCGAGCTGGCCCGCCAGTACCCCGTCGAGGCCGACCTGGTGATGCCGGTGCCCGAGTCCGGCACCCCCGCCGCGGCCGGCTACGCCGAGGAGAGCGGCATCCCGTTCGGCCAGGGCTTCGTGAAGAACGCCTACGTCGGCCGCACGTTCATCCAGCCCAGCCAGACGCTGCGCCAGCTCGGCATCCGGCTCAAGCTCAACGCCCTCGAGCACATGATCCGCGGCAAGCGCGTCGTCGTGGTCGACGACTCGATCGTGCGCGGCAACACCCAGCGCGCCCAGGTCCGGATGCTCCGCGAGGCCGGCGCCCTCGAGGTGCACGTGCGGATCTCGTCGCCGCCGGTCAAGTGGCCATGCTTCTACGGCATCGACTTCGCGACCCGCGCCGAGCTGATCGCCAACGGTCTCGACGTCGAGGAGATCGCCGCCAGCGTCGGCGCCGACAGCCTCGGCTACATTTCCCTGGAGGGGATGGTCGAGGCCACCGGCCAGCCCACGGACCGACTCTGCAAGGCCTGCTTCACCGGCGAGTACCCCATCGAGCTCCCGGACGAGTCGCTGCTCGGCAAGCACCTCCTCGAGTCCTCGCTGAAGGCGCCGACGTACGGCAAGGCGCTGCCCGTGCTCAACAACCCGTGACCAGACCCACCCGACTGGGAGCCCCCGTGACCGACCCCGCCCCCGCCAGCCCGAGCAACGCCTACGCGGAGGCCGGCGTCTCCATCGAGGCCGCCGACAAGGCGATCGAGCTGATGAAGACCTGGGTCGACAAGGCGCGGCGGCCGGAGATGATCGGCGGCCTGGGCGGCTTCGCCGGGCTGTTCGACGCCTCGGCCCTCACCCGCTACGAACGGCCGCTGCTCGCGACCTCGACCGACGGCGTCGGCACCAAGGTCGCGATCGCGCAGGCCATGGACCGCCACGACACGATCGGCTTCGACCTGGTCGGCATGGTGGTCGACGACCTCGTGGTGTGTGGCGCCGAACCGCTGTTCATGACCGACTACATCGCGACCGGCCGGGTGGTGCCGGAGCGCATCGCCGCCATCGTGAAGGGCATCGCCGAGGCGTGCGTCGAGGCCGGCTGCGCCCTCGTCGGTGGCGAGACCGCCGAGCACCCCGGCCTGCTCGGCCCCGACGAGTACGACGTCGCCGGCGCGACCACCGGCGTGGTCGAGGCGGACAAGCTGCTCGGGCCCGGCCGGGTGCGGCCGGGTGACGTGGTCGTCGCGATGGCGTCCAGCGGCCTCCACTCCAACGGCTACTCGCTCGTGCGGCACGTGTTGCTGAAGCAGGCGGGCTGGAGCCTCGACCGCGACGTGCCCGAGCTCGGCCGCACGCTCGGCGAGGAGCTGCTCGAGCCGACCCGCATCTACGCCAAGGCCTGCCTCGACCTGGCCGCGCGCACCGCTACCCACGCCATGTCCCACGTGACCGGCGGCGGCCTGGCCGCGAACCTCGAACGGGTGATGCCGGTCGAGCTCGGCGCGACGATCGACCGTGCCACCTGGACCCCGGCGCCCGTCTTCGACCTCGTGCGGCAGGTGGGCGAGGTGAGCCAGCCCGACCTCGAGATGACGCTGAACTGCGGCGTCGGCATGGTCGCGCTGACCGCCCCCGACGACGCGGACGCCGCCGTGGCGCTGCTCGCGGGCTACGGGATCGACGCGTGGGTGGCCGGCGAGGTCCGTGAGGCGGGCCAGGGCGTGGAGGGTGGCCGGGTCACGCTGACCGGACAGCACCCCGGCTGGTGACCCGCTGAGGGACCACCGGAGTCCGGCGGACGCGACCCGGGGCGCCGTCCGGTGTCCGGCTGCTCACACATCCGGGTGCGAGTGTGCGGGAACACCCATCGAGCAGGTAGCGTTGGCCCCACGAGGAACTGTTGAGAAGTCCGGGAGCCCCGCCATCCTCGGTCTGGGCCCCGGCCGAGCGTGCGAGGGGGCTGACCCTATGGGGCGCGGCCGAGCAAAAGCCAAGCAGACGAAGGTCGCTCGCGACCTGAAGTACCGCACTCACGAGACGGACTTCGCGGCTCTCGCGAACGAGCTGCATGGCGCCAAGAGCGACGATGGCGACCAGGTCGACTCGTCCGACGAGTACGACGACTGGTCCGACTACGCCGACCCCCAGAGGGACTGAGGCGACCAGCCGAGGGCGAGGAACGAGCCCGCGGCGTCGGTCGACCAGGTTGAGCAAGCCCGCGGCTGAGGAACGAAGCCGCGACAGGCGCGTCGAAACCCCGTACGCGAAGCAGGGCGGCGACCACGAGGTCACCGCCCTGCTCTGACGCCTCCGCGGGCCCGACCTCGTCTCCTCGGTCGGGCCCGGTCGGCTCATCGGATGTGGATCCCCCGCAGCCGGCCCACGTCCCGCATCCGGCGCTCGGCGAGCCGGTCGGCCGCGACGGCCGGCGGCACGCCGTCGGACGCGGCGAGCTCGAACACCTTGCGGGTGGTCTCGAAGATCCCCGTGGCGCGCTGCTTGGCGCGGTCGAAGGAGAAGCCCTCGAGCTCGTCGGCGACCTGGATGAGGCCGCCGGAGTTCACGCAGTAGTCGGGCGCGTAGAGCACGCCCTTCTCCTCCAGCGCCTTCTCGATGCCCGGGTGGGCGAGCTGGTTGTTGGCGGCACCGCAGACGATGCGTGCGCTGAGCACCTCGACGACCTCGTCGGTGATGGCGCCGCCGAGGGCGCACGGGGCGTAGACGTCGAGCTCGCCGGCGACCATCTCGTCGGCGTCGGCCACGACGCCCACCTGCGGGAACTCGTCGCGGACCCGGGCGACGGCCGCGTCGGACACGTCGGTCACGACGACGCTGGCGCCGTCCTCGATCAGGTGCCGCACGAGGTGGCGGCCGACCTTGCCGACCCCGGCGACGCCGACGGTGCGGCCGGCCAGGCTGTCGGTGCCCCAGACGACCTCGGCCGCGGCGCGCATGCCCTGGAAGACGCCGTACGCCGTGAGCACCGAGCTGTCGCCGGCGCCGCCGTGGGTGACGGTGCGACCCGTGACGTAGTCGCACTCGCGGGCGACGTGGTCCATGTCCTCGGAGAAGGTGCCGACGTCGCAGGCGGTGAAGTAGCGCCCGTTCAGCGACTGCACGAAGCGGCCGTAGGCCCGCAGCAGCGGCTCGCTCTTCAGCGTGGCCGGGTCGCCGATGATGACCGCCTTGCCTCCGCCGAGGTCGAGGCCCGCGAGGGCAGCCTTGTAGGACATGCCCCGGGAGAGGTTGAGGACGTCCTGCAGCGCGTCGGCCGTGGACGCGTAGGGGTAGAAGCGGGTGCCACCCAGCGCCGGGCCGAGGGCCGTGGAGTGGATAGCGATGATGGCCTTGAGGCCGGTCGCCGGGTCGTTCGCGAAGACGACTTGCTCGTGCTCTGCTCCGAGCTCGAACACGTCTGCTGTCGTGCCAGACATGGGTCCCACTTTCTGTTGTGTGGCCACGGGGGTGTGTGGCGCCGGTTCGGGGCCGCAGGGGTGGCGCGTGCCCTTCCTCACAAGGGTAGGACGGCGGAGGCCCGGGACCGAACCGGGCGTCCGTCACACGCCCGTCACTCCTCGCGGCCCACGGGGGGCAGGGTGCGGGCGAGCACGACGTCGCCGTG
Organism: Nocardioides sp. GCM10027114; assembly: GCF_042659625.1. NCBI lineage: Bacteria > Bacillati > Actinomycetota > Actinomycetes > Propionibacteriales > Nocardioidaceae > Nocardioides > Nocardioides sp. GCM10027114. The sequence goes on along the minus strand of NZ_JBHSSS010000013.1, from coordinate 117,219 downwards.
GCTGCCGTAGCCGACGAGCCGACCGCCGTAGGGCGTCCCGTCGAAGGTCACCAGCAGCCAGCCGTCGCCGTCGCGGGTCCGCTCCCGGACCAGGGTCGGCCACGGCAGGTTCGTCGGGTACGGCGCGTCCAGCACGCCGACCTCCTCGAGCGCGAGGTCGAGGACGGGGTAGCGGGCGCGGAAGGGTCGCGGGTTGTCCCGGCCGTCGCTCGCGAGGACGTGCCAGCCGTCGTCGAGCCGGACCAGTGTGGTGCCCTCGGTGGCCGTGCGGTCGGTGGCCGCCCCGTCCAGCCGCAGCTCGTCCAGCGAGGGGCCGGACGCCAGGGCGGGGTGGAACCGGAACCAGCGTGACGCGCTGACGAACCCGACGTACCAGCGGTCGTCGTGGCGGAGCAGGTGCGGGTCCCACACCCCGACCGACTCCAGGCCGTCCGTGGGCAGCGGCAGCGCCCGGGTGTCGAGGACGTGGCGGCCGCGCAACAGGTCGGCCCCTGTCTCGGCCAGCGTCACGGCCACGGTCGGGTTGCGCTGCGTGTCGAAGTCGGCCCAGGTGCTGGTGGCGACCAGCCAGCGGTCGCCGTCGCGGACGAGGTGCGTGGCGTGGTCGCCGAAGACGCCGGGACGGTCGGGGCGGCGGAAGAACAGGTCGGCCCGGTGCTCCAGCGTGGGCCGGCGCGGGTCGAGCGCCCAGACCGAGGTGTGCGCGGTGGGGAAGAAGCCCGGGCCGGCGCTGGTCGCGGTGAGCAGCAGCCGGTCACCGTCACGCACCGGCTCGCCGTCGAGGGTCGACACCAGGCGCAGGTCGCGCAGCCCGAGCTGGCCGAACCCCCCGGCCAGCAGCCGCCGCACCGGCGGGCGTCCCGCCGTGGCACCGGGCGTACCCGGGGACAGGCAGGTGCGCAGGCCCGCCAGCCACGTCTCGTCGTGCACGTCGACCCGGTCCTGCAGGTCGCAGCGGGCGCGCGCGGTCCAGGACTCGCCGCCCTCACGCGTCAGGACGGTGACCAGCGGGCCGGTCAGGACCAGGGCCACTGCGGACACGGGTGGCCCCGCCGCGGGGGCTGTCCCGGACCGGCGGCTGCGGTGCCGGGTGGTGGCCCCGAGGGTGTCGATCTCCAGCCAGCCGCGCCGGCGGCCGGGGTCGCAGTGCGCCGACAGTCGCACGTCGTCGCCGAGAAGGTCGATCCGGACCGGGTCGCCCGCCTCGTCGTCGAGCTCGGCGACCGCCGCGACGTACGGCGCGGGGGCGGGGGTGGCGCGCTCGCCCGCCGCGGGTTCCGCGTCGTCCACCTGCACCGCCCCGGGGGCGACCAGGTCGACGGGACGCAGCCGGCCCACGGTCTCGAAGCGCGGCAGCATCGCGCCAGTCTGCCAAACCGTCGCCGGGCGACCCGCCCCGGTCGGTGGCCGGGACGGTGGGTGGTCAGAGACCGGTCCGGCGGAGCGAGGCCAGCTCGGTCAGCGCCCGCGCCAGCTCGTGCTCGAGCGCGGCGAGCAGGGCGGGCACGTCGCCGTCCCGGCCGCCGAGGCCGACCTCCTCGAGCGCGTTGGCCGCGAGGCCGAGTGCCGGCAGCCCGAGGTTGGTGGCGCTGCCCTTGAGCCGGTGGGCGGCGTTCGACAGGGCGATCGGGTCGGCCGACCGGGCCGCCTCGCGGACCTCGGCCATCGCCTCGCCGGCCTGGCTGAGGAAGTTGTCCGAGGCCCGCTCGAAGAGGCTGCTGCCTTGGCGGCGCAGCCCGTCGAGCATCCGCATCCGGTCGCGGTCGATCACGGCGGCCTCCTCGGTGGTGGCCTCCGGCGTGGCGGAGGCGCCCCCGACCCATCGGCGCACGACCCGGAGCAGCCGCTCGGGGTCGACGGGCTTGGTCAGGAAGTCGTCCATGCCGACGGCCAGGCAGCGGTCCTGCTCACCCTCCAGCGCGGAGGCGGTCATCGCGATGATCGGCACCCGGGCTGCGCCCGCCTCGTCGGAGCGGATCTGCCGGGTGGCGTCGAAGCCGTCCATGCGGGGCATCCGGCAGTCCATCAGCACCGCGTCGTACTCGTGGGGGCCGGCGAGCACCTCCACCGCGGCCTGCCCGTCGTCCACGACGTCGGTCTCGTAGCCGGCGTTCTGCAGGAGACCCACGGCCACCATCTGGTTGACCGGGTTGTCCTCGACGATCAGGATCCGCCCGCCGGCCCCCGCGGGCGTGGCAGACGGCGTCGGGGTGGGTGCTGCCTCGGGCTGGTGGTCGACAAGGTCGAGCAAGCGGTCGAGGAGCTCGGAGTGCTGCACCGGCTTGGTGAGGGATACGGCGATCCCGGCCGACTGGGCCGCGCCGAGATCGACGTGCTGGCCGGAGGAGAGCAGCATCAGTCGTGGGGTGGCTCCGGGCGTGCCGGCCGCGATGGCGCGCGCAAGGGCGAGTCCGTCGCCGTCCGGCAGCAGCATGTCGAGCAGCGCGACCTCGAAGGGCCGGCCCGCCCGGGTGGCGTCGCGCACCGCGGACATCGCCTCCTCGGACGTGCCGACGGTGACCACGGACATCTCCCAGGCCGTCAGCTGCTCCTGCAGGATCAGCCGGTTGGTCCGGTTGTCGTCCACGACCAGGGCCCGCCGCCCGTGCAGCCGGGTGTGGTCGGTGCGCCGCGACTTGCGGGCGGGGGTGCCCTCCGCCCGTTGCAGGACCGCGGTGAAGGTGAACGTGCTGCCCTTGCCGACCTCGCTCGACACGTCGATCCGACCGCCGAGGGCCTGCACGAGCTGGCGGCTGATGGCGAGTCCGAGGCCCGTGCCGCCGTGCTTGCGCGTGGTCGACGGATCGGCCTGCGTGAAGGCGTCGAAGAGGGTGGGCTGGATGTCGGGCGGGATGCCGACCCCGGTGTCGGTCACGTCGACCCGCAGCACCACTGTGTCGGGGTCCGCTGCCCGGCCGGTGTGGTCCGGGTGGTCCGGGTCGACGACGGCGCGGATCGTCACCTCGCCCTCCTCGGTGAACTTCACCGCGTTCGACCCGAGGTTGGCCAGCACCTGGCCGAGCCGGCCCGGGTCGCCGCGGAGGTGCTGCGGGACCTCGGGGTGGCAGGCCACGACCAGCTCGATGCCCTGGTCCTGGGCGCGACCGGCAAGGAGGGCGGCGGTCTTGTCGAACACCTCGCGGACGTCGAAGTCGACCTCCTCGAGCTCGAGCTTGCCCGCCTCGATCTTGGACAGGTCGAGGATGTCGTTGATCAGCCCGAGCAGGGTGAGGCCGGCGCCCTGCAACCCCTCGGCGAGGCGTCGCTGGTGGGCGTCGAGCTCGGTGCGCAGCAGCAGGTCGTTGAGCCCGATCACGCCGTTCATGGGGGTGCGGATCTCGTGGCTCATGGTGGCGAGGAACTCGGACTTGAGCCGGGAGGCCTCCATCGCCTCGTCGCGGGCCTCCGCCAGCTGGGCGGCGGCGGCCTCGCGCTGGGCCACCTGCCCGAGCTGCGCGGAGACCTGGGCGACCAGGGAGCGCGCCTCGTCGCTCAGCGGGGCCTCGTCGGCCACGATCTCGAGCACGCAGACCACCTCGCCCTCGAGCAGGACAGGCATCGCGACCAGCGTGTGGGTGTCCTCGTGGCCGCTCGCCGGGCCGGACTCGACCTCGCCGGTGTGGCGGGCGCGGTCGGCCAGCGCCGGGTCGCAGTCGACGTGCCAGCCCTCGGCGGTGTGCCGCAGGTCGACGCCGCCGAGCCCACCGTCCGGGAGGACGGCGTGGTGGCACACGGCGCGCCACTGCGTGAACTGGGGGAGGGTCGTCGCCGCGGCCTCCACGGCGGCGTCGAGGTGGCTGCTGCGGTTGGCGGCGGTCGTGAGCGCCTGCAGCAGGTGGAGCCGTCGGGTCGCCTCGGCGACCGCCTGGTCGGCCAGCACCCGCTCGGTGACGTCCTGGGCGGTGCCGCCGATGCGAAGCGGGGCGCCGTCGCGGCCGCGCTCGACCCGGCCGAGGCCGCGCACGTGCTTCAGTCCGCCCCCGCGGGGCAGCACCCTCGCGACCCAGTCGAACTCCTGCTCGCCCTCGAAGATCGACCCGACAGCGCTCGTGACGATGTCGCGGTCCTCCGGGTGCACGAACTCGAGGAAGCCGGCGTACGTCGCCTCGAGCTCGCCGGGCTCGACGTCGTAGATGCGGTAGAGCTGGTCTGACCAGGTGACGCTGTCCGTGGTGACGTCCCACTCCCAGCTGCCGATCCCGGCGATCTGCTGGGCGTCGGCCAGCAGCTGCTCGCGACGGCGCAGTGACTCGCGCAGGCGGCGCTGCTCGGTGTGGTCGGTGACGCGGTGGAGCCAGCCGAGCCTGCGGCCGCTGCTGTCCCTGATGGGGCTGTGGCTGGTGAGCACCCAGACCGCGCTGCCGTCGGGGCGCAGCAGCTGGACCTCGAGGTTGTCGACGCCCTCGTCGTCGTCGGGCGCCGACGCCAGCTCCGCGAGGTGGATGCCCAGCTGGTCCCGGCCCTCCGCGTCGAGCAGCCGGTCGACGGGCAGCCCCACCATCTCCTCGGCAGTCAGGCCCACCAGCTCAGCCACCCGGCGGTTGGCGAACCGCGTGATGCCGTGCTCGTCGAAGACCCACAGGCCGTCGCGGCTGGCGTCGACGAGCTGCCGGTAGAACTCACCCTCGGCGTCCACGCCGATCACCTCCCCCGTCGCGCATCGCTGGGCTCACCGCATCCTTGCAGCCACGACGGTCACATCGTCGCGAAGCGACACGTCCGCGAGCCCGGCGAGTCGGACGACCAGCTCGCCCAACGGGGCGTCACGGTGCTCGACGGCGGTGCTGCGCAGCCGGTCGAGGCCCCGCCCGAGATCCTCGCCGCGGGACTCGATGACACCGTCGGTCACCATCAGGACCAGCGTGCCCGGGGCGAGCGCGGCGGACTCGACGGCGCGGCCCTCCCCGACGGAGATGCCGAGCGGGATGCCGGTCCCGTCACCCAGCAGGGCCGTGGTGCCGTCCGGCTGCACCACGAGAGCAGGCACGTGGCCGGCGCTGCAGGTGGTCACCGTCCGGCCCGCCGGGTCCAGCACGGCCACCGCGGTCGTCACGAACTGGTCGGGCGCGTCCCGCAGCACCAGCTCGTCCGCCAGCGCCAGCAGCCGCTCAGGGGTGTGGCTCTCGGTGAGCAGGGCCCGGAGACCGGCGCGGACCCGGATCATCGTGGTCGCGGCCCGCACGCCGCGCCCCATCACGTCCCCGATGATGATCGAGACCGCGTCGTCGGCGGTCGCGGCCGAGCCGTTGCCGGCGATCGCGTCGTACCAGTCGCCGCCCACGTGCTCGAGCTCGTCGCCCCCGGGCGCGTAGTGGACCGCGAGGTCGAACGCCGGGGTGTCGGGAAGCGGGCTCGCGGCGAGGCTGACCTGGAGCTGCTCGGCGATGCTCGCGGTGCGGGCGAGCAGGTCGGCGCGCTGGGCGGCGACCCCGCCCTGGTGGGCCAGGCCGTCGAGCAGCACCTGGTCGGCGACGGCCATGTCGTCGTAGCCGCTCCTGGTGAGGTCACGGCCGCTGCGCAGCGAGGTCAGCGAGGCCGGGACGGCGAGCTCGGCCTCGGAGGCGAACAGCCGGCGGAAGCGCTCGAGGTGGAAACGGAGCGCGGCGGCCACCTGGTCGAGTCGTGCCGCGCCCGAGAGGTCGGCGGAGACTCCGAGCAGGAACTCCATCCGGTTCGCCGCGCGCTCCCGTGCAGTGAGCGCCCGGGCCAGTGCCGCGCGCGCCTCGACCTCGCTGGTCATGTCCCGGACGCAGCCGATGGTGCCGGTCGGCTCGCCGGCCGCGTCGGTGGTGACCTGGCCCCAGGCTTCGACGGAGTGGATGCTGTCGTCGGGCCATCGGACGCGGTACTTCAGGACGTACGACGACCGCTCGGCCATGGCCCGGTTGACCACGTCCAGCACCTCCTGCTGGTCGTCCGGGTGGATCGGGGCCAGCCAGGCCTCGAACGTGCCGTCGAACGTGTGCGGCTCCAGCCCGAAGATCTCCTCCAGCCGCTCGTCCCAGATGACGGCGCCGCTCGGGATGTCCCACTGCCACGTGCCGAGTTGGGCGGCGCGGTGCGCCAGCCGGAGCCGCTGCTCGCTCGACGCCGCCTCCGCCTCGCCCAGCCGTGCGTCGGTGACGTCCTCGGAGGCCACCACGACGCCGGTGACCGCGCCGGTGGTGTCGTGCAGGGGCGTGGCGGTCACCGCAGCGAGGAGGGTGGAGCCGTCGGCGCGTGCGACCGGCAGGTCCTCCCGCCAGCGGCCCCCCACGGCGAGCACGTGACCGATCCCCGCCCGCAGCGCGTCGGCCTGGCGCGGGTTGGTCACCAGGTCCGTGACCGGCCGGCCGAGCAGGGTGCCGCGCTCGCCGTACAGGGCGCAGGCCGGCTCGTTGGCGAACGTGATGCGGCCCTCGACGTCGGTGGCCAGGATGCTCCACTGCAGGGCCTGCAGGAGCTGCAGCTCGTCGACCATGCGCTGCATGGCACCTCCCGCGACCGGGTGGGGGCGAGGACCGGTCCTCGGGCCATTGTGACGCGAACTGGCGCGCAGCGCACCGGAAGCCAGGTCTTGGTGGACCGCCGGGTCGCGAGGGTGGTCTGGTCCTCGTGGACGACGCCCCGCGGCATGAGGATCATCGAGTCGCGGGGTGCGCGCGGGGGAGTCCCCGGACCTGTCTCGACGACCTCAGCAGGAGCCCCCGTGACGATCACCGACCACCGCCCCGCCGAGTCGCACCACCACACCCACGGTCCGGGCTGCGGCCACGAGGCGGTCGTCCACCAGGACCACGTCGACTACGTGCACGACGGCCACCTGCACCACGAGCACGACGGGCACTACGACGAGTGCACCAAGTGCTCGTGTGCCGAGTGCACGGACGACTGCGCCCGCTGCGAGTGCTCCGACTGCACCTGTCCGACGTGCAACCACAGCACCTGCTCGTGCGCCCACTGCGGCGGCGACGCGTGCGCGAACTGCGTGTGCGAGGACTGCTCCTGCGCCACCTGCAAGCACGCGGCCTGAGTCGCGCGGCCGAGCCACCCGGCCTGAGTCGAGCGGCGGAGGGCGACGGCTCAGTCGTCCTCGGGCACCACGTGGACGGCGGCCTCCTCGGCCCCCGCCGCGGCACCGTCGACGCCGACGTCCTCGGCCACGAGGTCCTTCTCGGCGTCGGGGTGTGCCCCCTCGTCAGGGGCGACCAGCCGGCCGGCCCGGTCGTCGCCGACCTCGCCGCCGGTCACGTCCCGGTCCGGGTCGGCCGCCTCCCGGGCGGCCTGCTCGTACGGGTCCGGCTCCGGCACCTCCTGCGCCACCCGCTGGTCGAGGGACTCGCCCTCGAGCTCCTCGCGGGGGGTGTTGCCGTAGCCCTGCCCGGCGGACCAGCGCTCCGGCGGGGAGTAACCCTCGTCCAGCGGCTCCGCGAGTCCGCGGTCGTCGGCCAGGCTGTCGCCCGACGCCTGCGGCTGGTCCTCGTCGTCGACGCTGTAGTCGTGGTAGGTCTCGGGGTCCTGCTCGCTCATGACGGCTGCGTACCCCGACGCCCCGGGTTCACCACCCCCGCGTGGTCGGCGTCACGCCCCGCCTCCGAGGACGGCTGTCAGCGCAGTGCGGCGGCGTACTCGGTGAGGGCGGCCGCGGTGTCGTGGAACGCCCGGGTTAAGGCCTCGACGTAGCCCTCGACGGCCGTGCCGGCCGCGCCGGCGCGCTCGAGCTCCCCGGCGACGGCCACGAGCCGGGCAGCCCCGAAGTTGGACGCGCTGCCCCGGATGCTGTGCGCGCTGGCTGCGACCGCCTCCCCGTCGCCGACCGCCGCCGACTCGGTGAGCCGGTGGACCAGCGCCGGGGTCTCGGAGAGGAACGTCTCGACCAGGTCGGTGACGACCTCCTCACCGAGCGCGCCGCGCAGCGTCTCGAGGGCACTCGGGTCGAGGAGCGGCAGGTCAGGCTCGGACGTGTTCGTCATCGTCTCCTCCGGGGTGGTCGTCGGTGGGTGCTGCCACGGGTGCGACGGGAACGGGGTCCGCCTCCGCCGCGGCCTGGCGGGCATGGTCACCGGCTGGCACCGGCGTCTGGTTGCTCAGGGCGATCAGCATCCGGGCCAGCGCGTCCCGCCGGAGCGGCTTGCTGAGGTACTCGTCCATGCCGGCCTCGAGGCACTCCTGGCGGTCCTCGCTGAACGCGTTGGCGGTCATCGCGATGATGTAGGGCTGGTGACCCGCGCGGGCCCGGATCTGCCGGGTCGCCTCGAGGCCGTCCATCTCGGGCATCTGCACGTCCATCAGCAGCACGTCGTAGCGCTGACGGTCCACCGACTGCAGGGCCTCGACGCCGTTGGCGGCCACGTCGGGGCGGAAGCCCATCTTCTCCAGCACACGCACCGCGAGCTTCTGGTTGACCAGGTTGTCCTCGACCACGAGAACACGGAGGTGCTGGCGCGCCGGGGCGCCGGGCAGCGGGGGCCGGCCGTCGCGCACTGTGGGACCGGCGAGCGCCGTGGCCAGCGCGTCATGCAGAGCCGAGGACTTCACCGGCTTCGTCACCACGGCCGCGAACGACGTCACGTCCCGCGCCCGCTGCTCGCCGAGCGAGGTGGACAGCACCAGGGGGGGTGGCTCAGGGAGCTGCAGCCGACGGAGCACTCCGGCGAAGCCGATGCCGTCGAGGCCCGGCATCTGGTAGTCGATGACTGCCACGTCGAAGCGTTCGCCGTCCCGCAGCCATCGGAGTGCCTCCTGGGGATCGCCGGTGCACCGGCAGGTCATGTCCCAGGTGGCGAGCTGGTACGAGAGCACCTTGCGGTTGGTCTCGTTGTCGTCGACCACCAGCACCCGCTTGCCGGCCACGCTCGTGGTCGGCTCGTGCTCGCGCTCCAGCTGGCCGTGGTACGCCGTGTCGGGAAGCGTCAGCAGGAAGGTGGAGCCTTGGCCGGGGCGGCTCTCGACGGACAGCTCGCCGCCCATGGCGCGCGCCAGGCGTCGGCTGATGGCGAGCCCGAGACCAGTCCCACCGTGGGTCCGGGTGGTGGACGAGTCACCCTGTTCGAAGGCGTCGAAGAGGCTGGCATGCCGGTCGGACGGAATTCCCACTCCGGTGTCCCGCACGCGGATGGCGAGCTCGTCGTCGTGGGGCTCGACGCGGACCTGGACCTCACCCTCGTCGGTGAACTTCACGGCGTTGCCGAGCAGGTTCACCAGGATCTGCCGGACCCGGGTCACGTCGCCGATCATCGCGGCAGGGCAGTGCCGGTCGATGAGCAACGTGAGCTGGAGCCCCTTCGCCGCGGCCTGTGGGGCGACGAGGTCGACGGCCGACTCCACGCACTCGTCGAGCCGGTAGGGCTCCCGCTCGAGCTCGAGGCGGCCGGCCTCGATCTTCGAGAAGTCGAGGATGTCGTTGATGATCGCGAGCAGCGACTCGCTGGCGGATCGGGTGGTCTCGGCGTACTCGCGCTGCTCCATGTCGAGCCGCGTCTCGAGCAGCAGGCCCGTCATGCCGATGACGGCGTTCATGGGCGTGCGGATCTCGTGACTCATCGTCGCGAGGAAGTCGGACTTGGCGGCGTCGGCCCGGGCGAGCCGCACGTTGGACTCCCGCAGCGCGGCCGCCGTCTCGTCCAGCTCGCGGGACAGGCGCCGCTGCTCCTGCAGGTCGCCGGTGAGCAGCGAGAGCCGCACCACGACGAGGGCGAAGGTGACGGCGCAGGCCGCGACCAGCACCGGGCTGGGGTCAGCATCACGGGCGATGAGTGCGAGCGGGACGAGGGCGACGCTGAGCAGCAGGAGCAGCCGGCCCTGCCGGACGGCCGGCTGGTTCCGAGCGGTGCGCGGGACCGCCGGGAACGGCTCCATCACTGCGTCGAGGCCGGGATGGACGGCGAGTGCGGCAAGGAAGGCGTGGGAGACCATCCACGCGGCCGAGAGGGCCGTGCCGTACTGGAACTCGCCCGCGGTCGACATCGCGGCGTACCCGATGTCGGCGAGCACCTCGATGCCGATCCAGGCCAGCAGCAGGCCGCCGGGGACGGAGTTGAGGAAGCGGCCTGACACGGCCAGCCGGGTTGCTGCGCACAGCAGGGCCAGGGTCCACAGGGGGTAGGCGATCGCGGCCCAGGTGACGAGGGTGCTTGCGCCGTTGCCCAGGTTGGGCTCGATGGCCAGACCCCACAGCAGGGAGCCGGCGGCCGCGGTCACGACCAGGGTGTCGGTGAGCGCCAGTCGGGCCTCGAGTCGGTCACCGGAGAGGGCGCGGCGCCTGATGATGACGGCCAGCGCTGCCAGGAACAGCGCGTACGCGGTGTAGTAGGCGAGGTCCACCCATGAGGGGAACGGGTTGGTGTGGCCCAGCAGGGCCGGGGCGTACCAGCCCATGCTGGCGACCAGGTAGACCAGCAGTCCCGCGAGCAGCAGTGAGCGTGCGGTCCTGCGACCGGGCGGCGATGTCGCAGTTCGCCAGGCCAGCAGCGCGACCGAGGTGAGCAGCGGCACGAACCACAGCGCGACCTGGGCGGTACTGCCCCTCGGAAGGAACAGGTACGCGATGGCGCACCCGAGGCCCAGCGCCAGCACTGCTGCCGCGCTACGTCCTGTCGCCCTCATCGGCGCACCCCCGTCTGCGTGGAGAACGCTGCCGAGTCTGTCATGGAACGGGCGCCCGGGACCGCGATTCCGGGACCTTCGGCCGGCCGTGTTGACCACGCGACGGCCCGGTCCGGGTCAGGGACTGCTGGAGGGAGACGCCGACGGGGAGGAGGAGGGCGAGGGCCCTGTCGACGAGCTGGGGGAGGCTCCTGTCGGGCTGCTGCTCGGGCTGCCGTCGGGGTTGCCGCTGGGGGAGGTCGAGCCGTCCGAGGGCGAGGTCGAGGTCCCGGGCCCGGAGGGACTGGCCGACCCGCCCGGTGAGGGAGACGGCTGGTCGGAGGGGCCCGACGGCGAGGGCGACGGTGACGTGGAGTTGGACGGCCCGGTCGGGCTCGGCGAGCCGGACGGGTCGTTCGGGTCCCCCGAGGACAGGCCCTGGTCGGCCTCGATGATGGCCAGGATCTCGGCCTCGAACGCGGTGAGGTCGGCCTGGATCCGGTCGAGCGGCACGCCGGCGATCCCCGAGCCGTAGGCGAGGACCTCCGCCCACACCTCCTCGATCCGGGCGGTGGCCTCGGGGCTGAGCGGCCCGTCGAGGGTCGCGAACAGCTGGACGGCGAGGGAGTAGGTCAGGCAGCTGGTGCACTCGTGGTTGGCCGCCACCGAGATGTTCTGCGGCACCGCCACGTCGGTCTCCCCGACCACGAGGACGACCTGGAAGGCGACCGCGACCGCGGCGCAGCCGGTGCAGCTGGCGATCGCGTAGGCCTCGTTGGTGTTGAGGGCCGGCTGGTCCCCGTCCGCCCACACGAGCGCGAACGCCACGGCGTACCGGGCGGTGTCGTCGGTGGTGTTGACCGCGAGGGCCTGGTTGTCACCGGGGTCCGGTGCGAGCGGCTGGTCGAAGGGGAAGATCCAGGTGCCGTCGCCCGCCTGGCCGGTCTCGCCCTCGGTGAGCGTGCCGTCGCCGCCGGGCGACGTCCCCGGCTCGGCCGTGGCGTCGCCGCCGACGGGCACCAGGACCGCGGCAAGCTGCGGCCGGTCGGGCGTGGGCAGCGGCTGACCGTCGGGCCAGAGCACCGTGCCGGTGCCCCGGCTGCCCACGTCGACCCCGGCCGCCGGGCGCGCCAGGGCGACCACATCGGTGAGCGCCCCGCGCTCGTAGGCCTGGATCGGGCGGTAGCGGTCCTCGGAGGGCCACCAGGCCCAGACCAGGGCGGCCAGCAGGGCCAGTGCCGTCAGCACGGCCAGTGCCCGCTGCAGCGGCCGGCCGTCGGTACGACGCCAGACGGCGCCGCCGACCTGCCGAACGAGGCGGACCAGCAGGTAGCCGAAGGCCACGATCGGCAGGGTCACCACGACCATGGCGACGAGGCGGCCCAGGCCGCCCACGGGGTCGCCGTCGCCGAACGCGGCGACCATGAGGTCCTGCTGCCGGCCGGCGCTGGCCCAAGCGGTGCCGACCACCCGCGGCAGCGCCAGCACCATCAGCACGACCACGGTCGCCAGCAGCGGCACGACGACGAGCACCCACGTCGTGACGACCGCGCGGGCCCACGGCTTGAGCGCCCGGGCCTCGGGGTCGGTGCCCCGCCAGGGAAGCAGGCTGCGCAGCGTGGGGCCGATGCGCGCGAAGAGGTCCGGGACGCCGGTGAGGTCGGCGAGCACGTGGTAGCCGTCGAAACGGACGAGCGGCAGCAGCTGCCGGATCATCTGCAGCACCTGGGTGACCACCAGCAGCAGCACCGCGTCGTACCGGGTCAGCCACCACACGCCGGCGGTGAGCACGGCGACGATGGCGTTGAAGTAGAGGCCGCCGAGGTCGGTCCGCAGCCGGCCGCCCCGGCCGAGGCGGTAGGAGTCGGTGACGTCGGTGTAGAAGGCCGGCCAGATGAGGTAGAGCCCGGCCCCCATGACGCCGGGGTCGGCGCCGCCGCGGCGGGCCGCGGCCGCGTGGCCGAACTCGTGGAAACCGGCCGAGAGGACGGTCAGGCCCAGGACGGCGAGCAGCAGGCCCGGGCGGGCGAACGCCTCGTGGGTGGCGGAGGCGAGTCCCTTCTCGAGGAGCACCCACCACGCGACGAGGGCGAAGAGCGCCAGCACCGGGACAGCGACGACGGGGTGGAACAGCCGGGCGAACGGGGCGGTGATCCGGCGCGTGCGCTCGGGGTCGGTGACGGCCACGCGCAGCCGGAGGCCGAGCAGCGGGTCCGTCCGCGGCAGCTCGGGCTGAGAGCCGTCGGCCCGGGTCGCGAGCCCGAGCGGACGCAGCTTGTCGAGCAGGGTCGCGACGTTGTCGGCGGACACCGGGCGGCCGGTGGCAGCGGCGACGGCCGAGGCCACCTGGGCGTGGTCGCGATGGCCGTCGAGCGCCGTCAGGGTGGCGTAGAGGAGCGGGGTGAGCTGCACGACCTGCCCGTCGGCACGGCGTGCGAGCGAGGGCGGGGTCCGGTAGCCGGACCCCGCCATCTCGCCCATGAGGACGACGCCGTCGGCGCGCGCCGGCGGCGGGCCCTCCCCGGAGCCGACGCGCTGGTCGGCGACCGGGGGGAGGACCGCGTCGGTCACGGCTGGTCGGGCTGGCTGATGTCGGAGGTCTGGTCGCTCGTGGCCTCGGCCGAGCCGTCGATGGACTGGTTGATGATGGCGTCCTGCTGGGCGACGGCGACGGCGTCGCTGTCGATCGAGCCCACGTTGGCCGCGACGGCGGCGTCGATGGGCGCGGCGACGTTGGCGTTGGCCGCGATCGCGCCGTTGACGGGCGCGGCGAGGTTGGCGTCGCCGTTGAGGTCGACGTTCACGTCGAGCAGGTTTCCGTCGGTCAGGCCGCCGAGCTCGCTGCCCACCCCGTCGGTCACGCCGTCGGTCACGCCGTCGGTCACGCCGTCGGTCACGCCGTCCGTGACCCCGCCGGCACCGTCGGTCACCCCGTCGAGGCCGGACGTCGTACCGGTCGTGGTGCCGTCGGCCCCGTCGGGCGACTGGGCGGTGCTGGTGGGCTGGTCGGTGACCGGGCCGTCCGCGGCGGGGGCCGCGCCCTGCTCGAGGGTGCTGTCCTGGGTCGCGTTGGCCGTCGCGTCGGCCGTGACCTCCTGGTTGATCATGACCCCCTGGTCGGCCAGGGCCTGGGCCGTGGAGCCCTCCGACAGCACGTTGGCGCCGACGGCCGCGTCGATCGGGGCGGCGACGTTGGCGTTCGCGGCGACGCCGAGATCGATCGGGGCGGCGGCGTCGATGGCCAGGTCGAGGTCCGCGTTGAGGTCGAGGATCGAGACGACCTCCTTGTCGGGCAGCGCGGTCGCGCTCTCCGCCTCGAGCTCGGCCGGGGTGAGGCCGCGGCGCTCGTCACGCATGGGCTCCTCGGGCATGGGTCCCCCTTCGGTCCGGGACCCGCGGGTCGGGCCCTGTGCCGGCTCATTACCCGGGCGTGGTCGAGGAGAAACCGTTGCGCAGGTGAAGCCTTTCGGCGGGGTCAGGACCCGTCGGGCGCGGCCGGCTCCTCGGGGTCCCAGTGGGCCAGGCTGCGCCGCAGGTTGCAGACGAGGCCGCGTACCAGCTGGTCGTCGAGGAAGCTCGTGAACGCCGCCTCCGCCCACGACCAGCCGTCGTCGCGGCGTACCCGCACCTCCTGGACCGGGCGCGGCCGGTCGGCGCCCGGGAGGCCCTCGATGAAGGCCGCGAGCCGGGGCCGGTAGTCAGGGTGCACGAGGTCGAGGAACGAGGTGCCCACCAGCTCGTCCTCGTCCCAGTGGAACAGCCGTCGGACGGCCGGGCTCGCGAACATGATCACGGCGTCGGGGCGCAGCAGCAGAGCGGCATCGGCGGAGCGCTCGAGCAGCGGTCGGATGGCCGTGCCGAGGTGGGTCGAGACACCGACGATCCCCACGAGCTCCCCGTCGCGGAACACCCCGGTGTCGGTGACCAGGGCCGGGAAGACCCGCCCGTCGCGGTCTCGCACCGGGAAGCTCCCCGACCACGACTCGCCGGCACGCAGCGCGTCCATGATCTCCTCGGCGACGTCGCGCGCGAGGTCGGGGACGCTGAGCGTCGTGATGGGCTTCCCGATGGCCTCCGCGGCGGTCCAGCCGTAGAGCTCCTCCGCCGCGGGGTTCCAGTCGACGACCGTCCCCTCGACGTCGGTGGTGATCACGGCGTGGCCGAGCGCTGCCAGCTGCTCGGTGCGGGTGATCGCGGGGTGCGCCATGCCGCCATCGTCGGCCAGGACGGGTGGCGGAGGCATGGGTCACAAGTCCCTAGGCGGGCCTTCTTGGACGGGCCTCTCTAGGCTGGCCCGCATGCGCGAACGACGGATCGGCCGCTGGAACGTCTCGGCGATCGGGCTCGGTGCCATGCCGATGTCGGTGCGGGAGCACAACGACGAGGAGCGCGCCCTCGCCACCGTCGCGCGGGCGCTCGAGGAGGGCGTGACCCTCATCGACACTGCCGACGCCTATTCCCCGGACGAGGCGACGTTCGGCCACAATGAGGAGCTCGTCGCCCGCGCCCTCCGCGCCCACGGCGTCGGCCCCGACGAGGTGCTGGTCGCCACGAAGGGCGGGCACACCCGACGAGGCAGGGAGTGGCACCTCGACGGTCGCCCCGAGTACCTCCGCGAGGCGTGCCTCGGCTCCCTGCGACGGCTGGGCGTGGAGCGGATCGGGCTGTACCAGCACCACCGGCCCGACCCGGCCGTGCCGTACGAGGAGACGATGGGTGGCCTGAAGGCGCTGCTCGACGAGGGGCTGGTCGCATCGGTCGGCATCTCGAACGCCGACCCCGACCAGATCCGGCTCGCGCACGGGATTCTCGGTGACGGGCTGGTCGCGGTGCAGAACCAGTTCTCGCCCAGCTTCCGTTCGTCCTGGCCCGAGATCGAGCTCTGCTCGGAGCTCGGGCTGGCGTTCCTGGCCTGGAGCCCGCTCGGCGGCATGTCGGAGGCCGGCGAGCTGGGCAGCCGGTGGGGCCGCTTCGCGGAGGTGGCCGACCGACACGGCGCCAGCCCGCAGCAGGTGTGCCTGGCCTGGGAGCTGGCGCTCTCGGACGCGGTCATCCCCATCCCCGGCGCGAGCCGTCCGGAGTCGGTCGCCGACTCGGCGCGCGCGGTCCACCTCGAGCTCGCCCCGGACGAGGTCGAGCTGCTGTCGACCGCGGGCTGAGCACCACCCGCGCCGATCGAGGGCCACCCGACCGGAGGGCAGGTGTCCGTCTGGTCGGGTGTTGCGTGGTGCAGAGCTGCCGGCTGCTGCCGTGCCCGGCTACTGCTGGGCTGCCGCCCCCGCGCCGGCCTCGAGCAGCCCGAGCTGCATCATCATCGACGCCGAGTCGAAGTAGCTCCGCTGTCGGTAGGGCATGTCGTCCTTGAACTCGATCACGTCGCAGAACTGCATGGTGACCTGCTTGCCGGTGGCCGGGATGTCCCCGGCTCCCGTGGACAGGGTGCCCGTGTGGGTTCCGTGCCCCGTGAACTCGACGACCGCGTAGTCGCCGGTCAGGTGGACCCGGTCGATCGTGGCGTGCCCGTCCGGGAAGGCGGCCAGCCACATCTCGTTGTACCTGCGTGCCCCGTCGCGGCCCTCGAACTTCTCGCCCGTCCCGACGATCGTGGTCGACCCCTCGGGGTGGGTCATCTCGACGGCCTCGTCGAGGGCGCGTTCGTTGAAGGCCTCGTAGAGCCTGCGGACCAGGCTCTCCCTCTTCTCCATGTCGGTCATAGTCGCCTCCGCTCCGACACCTGCCCCGCAGTCGACGCTAGACCGCCGAGAACTTCCCCGGAATGCGCCGTTTGGGCTCGCCCGGACGGGGGAATAGGTCCTGCAACCAGAGCTAGCGGGGGAGGATCGAGGAAGCCCCTCATGTTCACGCCGCGGTTCATGCCGTGCCCCGAGTGCGGCGAGTCGGTCGACCGGGCGAGTGCCGTGGCGCACTCCTGCACCGACGAACGCCGGGTCGACTACGAGATGGTGCAGCTCGCCGACGAGATCGCCGGCCTCGAGGAGGGGCTCCACCGCTACCTCGAGACGCCACCGGGACGGTTCGAGTCCTGGCTGGCCGCGATGCAGGTGCGCGCCGCCCGCTGACGCGTCAGTCGTTCCCGGCTTTCGGGGCAGCTCCGCAGCCGGCTCTCAGGGCAGCTCAGCAGCCGAGGCGCCCAGCACCTCCGGCATCGCGTCGAGATCCCGTAGCAGCCCGTCCAGGAGGTCTGCCGGCACCTCCGGTCGGGTCGTGCCCGCGACGTCAATGGTCGCCACCGCGGCCACGCCGCCCCGGAACACCCGGTTCTCCATGTGCTCGACGTTGAGGCCCGCCTCGCTCAGCAGGTCCAGCACCCGCGCGAGCACCCCCACCCGGTCGAGGTGACGCACGGTCAGGGTTGCCGAGCCCAGCCGGCTCGGGGCCAGGTTGACGCTGTTGCGGGCCTCGCCTGCCGCGAACGCGTCGACGATCTCGACGACGCCGTCGGCGACGGCGCGCTGCGCCTGCTCGGTCGATGCGCCGATGTGGTGGGTCCCGACCACCCGGGGGTGCTGCGCCACCGGTGACCGCCACTCGCCGGTCCCGGACGTCGGCTCGTCGGCGTACACGTCGAGCCCGGCGCGCACCGCCCCGGCGTCGAGGGCCTCGAGCAGCGCGTCCTCGTCGACGACGTCACCGCGCGAGGTGTTGAGGAGGATCGCGCCCGGTCGCATCGCCGCGAGGAAGTCCTTGTCGACGAGCCCGGTGGTCCCCTCCGACGCGGGGACGTGGAGCGAGACCGCGTCGCACGCCGCCAGCAGGTCGCGGAGCGAGTCGTGGAGCGTGATGCCGAGGGCCTCGATGCGGGCCAGGGTCTGCTCGTCGCGGCCGGGCTTCGACAGCGAGTGGAGCCGGATCCCGAACGACGCCGCACGCTCGGCGACGAGCAGCCCGATGGAGCCGAGCCCGATGATCCCGAGCGATGAGCCCAGCAGCCCCGATGCCTTGCCGTAGCCCTTCTTGTCCCAGCGGCCAGCCCGCAGGTCGGCGACGTTGTCGGGGATCCGCCGGTCGACGGCGAGCAGCAGCCCCAGGGTGAGCTCGGCGACGGCGGCCGCGTTGCGCCCGGGCACGTTGGCCACGAGCACGCCGCGCGCGGCGGCGGCATCGGTGTCGATGGTGTTGGTGCCGGCGCCGGCCCGGATGACCAGGGCGAGGCGGTCGGCCGCCTCGAACACGTCCGCGCCCACCCTGGTGCTGCGGACGACCAGGACGTCGACCCCGTCGATGCGGGAGGCGAGGTCGCCCGCGGACAGCCCGGGCTCCGAGACGCAGCGGTGGCCGCGCGACTCCAGCTCGGTGACGGTCTCGGCGGGCAGCGAGTCGGCGAGCAGGATGTGCATCCGGCGACCTCCGGGGTGGGCGCGTGCGGCGGCTGGTGGGGGACACCGTCACGCTAGCCGCGGGTCGCGGGCGGCGCCACGGCCCGGCCGTGTGCCACCCGACGGGTCAGGCGGAGGGGGCCGGAGGGTCGGGCGGCCGGAGCCGCTGGGCGACGTGGGCGAGGGCCTCCGCGGCGGCGGCCATGTCCTTGACCGCCTGGGTGTGCGAGCGCAGGTGCTCGCCGTACTCCTGCACCGCCTCGACGAGCACCTTGAGGGTCTCCCGGTCCTCCTCCAGGGCCTCCTCCAGCTCGTGGATCGCCAATGTCGGATTCTCCTGCTCGGCGGCCTCCTGCCGCCGCTCGAGCGCGGCGATCACGAAGTAGCCGACCACGGCGAGGCCGAGGGCGGCCAGGAAGACCTGCCCCTGCAGCGACCGGAAGAAGAGGATCGGGTAGCCGAGGCCGGGGACCGTGTGGACCACCTCGCCCCGGATCATGCCGGGCGTGGTGACGAACGCGTCCTTGCCGGGGTTGTTGTCGCCCTGGGTCACGAAGGTGACCTCGGAGCCGGTGCCGCGCTTCTCGACCACGCGGTGCACCACCTCGGCCGGCAGGCTCTTCTCCTCCTGCACCTCCTCGGGGAGGCTGATGGAGACGACGTCGCCGACCCTCACCTCGTGGCCCGGGACGCCGCGCAGCACCACCATGTCGCCCGGCGTCATCGTGGGCCGCATCGACTGGCCGTCGACGACGGCGAACGGCGGCGTCACACCCAGCGCCACCGACGCGGCGAAGTACGCCGCCACCCCGCCGAGGCTGAGGACGGGCACGAGCAGCCAGAGCACGTCACCCACGCCCCATCGGGGGCGCGGGGCCGCGTGCGCGTGCTGGCTTCTGCTCATCCGCCGACCTTCCGGGCACGCACGAACATGTCGACGGTGGCCAGCTCGGAGACCTGTCCCTGGGGGGCGTTGCCTCCCGGGTTGAGCAGGCTGGCGACGACCAGCCAGGTGCGCCGGTCGGTGGCGAGGCCGGCCGGCACGCACGGGGTCGTGCCGGTGGCGGTGCAGGTGGTGGCGCCCGCGGTGCCCCGCTGCGGCCGGAGGCCTCCGACGAGGTAGCTCGCGGCCATCAGCTGCGTGCCGCGGTCATCCCCGGAGGCCACCGTGCCGGGCCCGGTCGCCGTGAGGTCCCGGTAGGCGCAGAACGACTGCTGGTTGCCGTTCCAGCTCTCGGAGGCGGACAGCGTCACGTTGACCGCGTGGTTCGGGTCGGAGCCCGTGCAGTCCCCGGTCCGCACCGGGTAGTACAGCCCGAACCGGAGCTGCCACCCCTTGGTCCCGGTCTTCTTGAAGAACTCGCTCGCGTTCAGCCAGGCGAAGGAGATCCGGATGTTGGTGGCGAACGCTGCCGCCACGTCCACCCGGGCGAACTTGACGCCGCTCTCGTTCTTCGAGCCGCCCTTGCTGGTCGTCACCGCGTCGGACAGGGCCCGGACCTCCGCGACCGATCCGTCAGCGGCGGCGCCGGGCACGACGCCCACCTGCGCCTGCGTCGCCCCTGAGCTGGACAGGTAGGAGATTCCGCTCGCCGCCAGCGTCGCCGCGACCGCGGTCGCCAGCAGGCTCCGGCGCCGCCGGGCGCGGCGGCCCGCATTGACCGCCGGCGTGTGCTCCTCGTGAACGCTCATCTGCTTCCCCCACTTGCTCGTTCCACCCCGGACCCCCTCCGGCCCGGGTGCCGCTGACGGGGTCCCCGCTTCCCCATGAGGCGGGGACCCCGGGCCTCAGGTCAGGCCCAGGTCAGAGCTGGGTCGCGCGGACGAAGAACTGGGGCGACAGGCTGCCGTCGTCGGTGTTGGTGGCGATCGTGTAGAAGCTGCCGCCGGCCTCGAGCTTGAGCGTGTAGGTCTGGCCGGTGTCGACCACCCACGAGACGGTGCCCGAGTCCGAGGTGATCACCTGGTCGGCCGGCCCGGTTCCGGTGGTCGGGTCGAGGCTCAGGTTGAAGTTCCAGGACGAGTAGTTGACCGCGAGCTTGTCGAGGTTGGTGATGTAGACGCTCACCAGCATCTTTGAGGAGGTCGCCCCCGCCGGGTTGATGGAGGCGATCTTCTGGTCCCCGGTCGGAGCCTGCACCGAACCCGCCGACCCGA
Organism: Nocardioides sp. GCM10027114; assembly: GCF_042659625.1. Lineage (NCBI taxonomy): Bacteria > Bacillati > Actinomycetota > Actinomycetes > Propionibacteriales > Nocardioidaceae > Nocardioides > Nocardioides sp. GCM10027114. The sequence continues at coordinate 97,162 of NZ_JBHSSS010000013.1, read as the reverse complement.
CCGAGACGCTCCACGTCTGGGGCGTGCCCTGGGTGATGATGATGCCTGCCGAGCTCGACACGGCCGGACTCGACGTACTCGTGTCACCCGCGAAGTTGACCCCGAGGACGGCGACCAGCACGGACAGCAGTCCGGCGGACGTGAGGGCGAAGCGGCCGCGCAGCGGACGGCGACCCCGGGTGGGGGTGGCGGTCGGGCTGGCGGACCGTGCGGGCGTCAGGATCCCCGTGTTCATGAAGTGCTCCCAGTCTCGTGAGTCGTGGCGGGCACGACCCGAGACTGCGTGTCCCCCCGAACATGTCTCCCTCTGGCGGCCGCAGCGACCGCCTCTTGCACCATAGGGCTGAATCCTGCGACCCACTACCCAATAATGGGTAAAATGTGAATAGGCCAAAGGGCCCGGGCTTCAGTCCTCCGGGTCAGGTCGGGGCCGGGACGTCTGGCCCGCCGATCGCGTCCCGTGAACGGCGAAGGGCCCCGTCGTGACGACGGGGCCCTTCGTGCTCGTGGGCAGGGGCGGGGTCGAACCGCCGACCTTCCACTTTTCAGGCGGACGCTCGTACCAACTGAGCTACCTGCCCGAGCGAGGGGAACCATACCCGAGACCCACGGACCGCACGAAACCGCGGTCCGCCGACGGCGCCGGATGCAGGAGGGGCGCGGTTCAGGCGTCGGCGGCGAGCAGCGACTCGACGCGCGTGAAGAGGTCGGCGGGGTCGAACGGCTTGACGAGGTAGCCGTCGGCGCCGGCCGCGAGACCCTCCTGCACGTCGACCTCGCGGCCGCGCGCGGTGAGCAGCAGGACCGGGATGCCGGAGGTGGCCGCGTCGGCCTTGAGGGCGCGGGTCACGTCGAAGCCGTCGGGGCCGCCGGGCATCGACACGTCGAGCAGCACCAGCGCGGGCAGCCGCGAGCGCACCTCGCGCAGGGCGTCGTCCCCGTTGTCCGTGGCGACCACTTCGTGGCCCTGGTCCTCGAGGAGGAACGAGACGAGCTCCGACACGTCGGCGTCGTCGTCCGCCACCAGCACGACACTCATGACCACTCTCCCCGACGCTGCATCGACCAGCGCACGTCCTCAGGCTACCCGTCCACCGTCGCGGCCGCCGAGCGTTGCAGCTCGGTCGCCAGCGCTGCCGCCCGTTGCACCAGGTCGTCGGACTTCGAGGCGAGGTCGCCGCCGGCCTCGACTCCCTTGGTCCTGATGGCGAACGCCGTGAGCCGCATCGCGGTCAGCACGTTGTTGAGCTCGTGGATGACGTCCTCGGTGTCGCGGCGGTCCGTGTCGGCGAGGTCGTCGGTCGCCCCCGGCTCGACCTCGGCGGTGTCCACCAGTGTCCCGGTGGGCAGCCACCGGTAGCCGATGCCGCTCTCGGTGCGGATGAAGCGGGGCGAGTACGCGTCGTCGCGCAGCTTCGCCCGCAGTGAACGGACGTGGGCGCGCAGCGCCTGCCGGGACTCGTCGCCGTACGACGAGTCGTAGGCGCGGGTGAGCAGCCAGCGGTGGGTGACCAGCTTGCCGGGCTGGGTGACGAGTGCCTCGAGGAGCCGCCACTCGGTGGGTGTCAGCCGCACCTCGTCGCCGTCGACCTGCACCGAGCGGGCCACGAGGTCGACCTCGAGCCCGGGGAAGTGGAGCGTCGTCACCGGTGCGGCGGGCCCCCCGCTGCGGCGCAGCAGCGCGCCCAGCCGGGCGACCAGCTCGGGCATGCCGAAGGGCTTCTGGAGGAAGTCGTCGGCGCCGGCGTCGAGCGCCTCGACCCGGCGGGGCTCGTCGCTCATCTCCGAGAGCACGAGGATCGGCGCCTCGCACCACGGCCGGAGCCGGCGGATCGCCTCGAGCGCGTCCATGTCGGGCAGCTGCCCGTCGAGGACGATCAGATCGGGCCACCACGTCGAGGCCTGCAGCACGCCGTCCTCGCCGCTCGCGGCGGCCTGCACCTGGTGGCCGAGCCCCTCGAGCGCGCGGGTGAGGGCGAGCACCACCTGAGGCTCGTCGTCCATCACCAGCAACCGGGGCATGTGCGGAGCATACGGGCGCGGTGGCGACGGCGGGCACGGGTTGCCTTCACGGTTTCTTCACGGCACCGGCTGCCGCCTTCACACCACGCGCACACGCGCTCCCGCACCATTGATCAGGCACCCGGTCGGTCGGGACCCCCGCTCGGTCGGCCGGGTGCCTACGCATTCCCCCGGAGGGCGTCGGGCCCTCGTGTCCCTGCTCCGCCAATGCCGCGGCGGAGTTGGGGCCGAAGGCCCGACGCCCTTTATGCTTGCCGGGCAGTTCCGGCCCCCATCGTCTAGCGGCCTAGGACGTCGCCCTTTCACGGCGGTAGCACGGGTTCGAATCCCGTTGGGGGTGCCACCCGAAGTGGCTCGGAGTCCCGATTGGGAGTCCGCGACATCGATGGGTTAGAGTTCCACCCGCTTCACCAGTGAGGCACCAAGGCCCCGTAGCGCAGTTGGTTAGCGCGCCGCCCTGTCACGGCGGAGGCCGCGGGTTCGAGTCCCGTCGGGGTCGCCACAGCGAAAGGCCCGGATCGCCAGATCCGGGCCTTTCGGCATTTCACGGGCGCCGGTTGCCGGGTTCGGGTCGTCGCCGCGGCGCGGGCAGAATGGCGGCATGCCCGTGGAGATGGACCGCGCCGACTTCGAGCGGCTCGTCGAGACCTCCCTCGACGGCATCCCCGACGAGCTCGCCCAGCTGATCCACAACGTCGTCGTGCTCGTCGAGGACGAGCCGCCCGCGGACGACCCCGACCTGCTCGGGCTCTACGACGGGGTCGCGCTCACCGAGCGGTACGGCGACTACGGCATGCAGCTGCCCGATCGGATCTTCATCTTCCGCAACCCGCTCCTCGACATGTGCGACACCGAGGAGCAGCTGGTCGAGGAGGTGCGGATCACCGTCGTGCACGAGGTGGCCCACCACTTCGGCATCGACGACGACCGGCTCCACGACCTCGGCTACGCCTGAGCCACCCGGCCCGTGACCGGCACCTCGGTCGGGTCACTCAGGGTCGCTCAGCGTCACTCGTAGAGCGCGAATCCCGCGGCACAGGCCACCAGACCCGCCAGCACCGTCGACGCGACGTACGCCGTCCCGAGGGCCCGGCCGCGCTCGACCGCCTGGACAGCGAACGCGGAGAAGGTGGTGAGGCCGCCGCTGAAGCCCACGCCGACGAGCGCCCACAGGTGGTCGTCGAGCACCATCGCGGAGAAGGCGCCGAGCAGGAACGACCCGGCGACGTTGACGCCGAAGGTGCCCCACGGCACCCGGCCGTCCACGCCGTCCATGTGGTGGGCGGCGAGCAGCCGGCAGACGGCGCCGAGGCCCGCGCCGAGCGCCACGAGCAACGGGGTCACTCGTTGCCCTCCTCGTCCTCGAAGACCTGCTGCTCCGCCGGGGTGGAGAGCCGGTGGGCGAGCAGCACCGCGACGAGGCACGCCCCGACCGTGCCGACGAGGTAGGCCGACGCCTCGGCCGGCCGGGCGTCGGCGAGCAGCGCCCGACTCTCCTCGGCGTACGCCGAGAACGTGGTGAAGCCGCCGAGCAGGCCGGGCCCGAGGAGGACCGCCAGCCACTGTCGCCGGCGGACCGCAGCGACGGCCGGGAGGGCGGCCAGGGCGAAGGCGCCGACGACGTTGATGCCGAGCGTCGGCCACGGGAAGCCGTCACCTGCGGGGGCCAGCTGGCCGACGGTCCAGCGGAGCACGCCGCCTAGCGCGCCACCGACGGCGACGGCGAGGAGCAGGCGCGGCGTGAGCGGGCCGCGGCTCACCCGGGACCCGCGGTCACGGGACGCGCTGGCACTCGGGGCACGTCACGTGGTGGGGCCACGGCTGGGGCTCCTCGCCGGCGTGCTGGCGCACGAACTCGCCGAGGAACCACTGCTGGAACGCCCGCTGCTCGGGGGAGCGGGCCAGCGACAGCAGCCGCTCCTGACGGCAGAACTCATCGGCGAGGTCGAGCAGCTCGAGGAAGCGGCCGATCCGTCCGGCGACCGCGCGCGAGGTCACGACGACCAGGTCGGCCTGCTCCTCGCCCGCGTGGAGCACGGCGTCGCGCTGCCGCCGGTCGATGCCCTCGCGCAGCACCCGGTCGAGGGTGGCGAACATCTGGGTGAGGTCCTGGGCGAGGGGGTACTCGCCGTGGTGGGCGAGCGCCAGCAGCCGGACCTCGCGGCGCAGCTCGCGGTAGTGGTTCTGGAAGTCGACGAAGGCCCGCATCGGGACGTCGAGGACCTCGACCTGGATCAGGTCGGTGGCCGACTCCCGGTCGACCGAGGGGTCGGGGTCGCCCGTCACGACGCCGACGGCGCCGCCGTCCTCGCGCATCGCCGCAGCGGGGGAGAACCAGACGACCTTGCCGTCCTCCTCGATCTCGACCCCCCACGCGTCGGAGCAGCGGCTGACGATGTCGAGGCCGCGGCCGAAGGTCAGCAGCACCTCGTCCTCGTCGCCGAGGGTTGCTGCACCGGGCATCTCGGGCGGCTCGCAGGAGGCGTCGCCGACCTCGATGCGGGGGTGCTCGCGGGTGCCGCGGACGCGGACCGTGATCGGCTCGTCGCCGTGCAGCAGCGCGTTGGTGACCAGCTCGGAGACGCCCATCTCGGCGCACTCGACGAGGTCGGGACGGCCGGCGTCGCGGCAGACCTCGGCCACCCAGGTGCGTGCGCGGCTCGCTCCGCTGGGACCTGGGCCCAGATCGAGGGCGGGCCGGTTGAGCGGCACGATCTTGTCTCCCCTGGGGTCGCGGGCAACGGCCAGATGTCTGCGACATACCCGCCCCCACCGAGCCGCAAACCGAATCGCTGGGATTTTCGTCTTCGGACGGGGTGCCGGGCAACGGAACGCGCCGTGTGACCAACCGAACGTTGCCCGTACCGTGGTCGGATTCGTGGTTCCGGCCCGCGCGACGGGACAATGGGCCGTCCGGATGGGCCGGCACGGCGCCGTCCGTCACCGGAGAAAGGAAGCTCATGTCAGGCCAGGTCCCGGCACACCCGTCCACGGCTGCAGCAGACCAGACCGCAGGCGACCGACACCGGGTGGTGGTCGTCGGCTCGGGCTTCGGCGGGCTCTTCGGCACCAAGGCCCTGCGGCGCTCTCCGGTCGACGTGACCATGGTCGCGAAGACGACCCACCACCTCTTCCAGCCGCTGCTCTACCAGGTGGCCACCGGCATCCTGTCCCAGGGCGAGATCGCACCGCCGACGCGCGAGGTGCTGAGCCGCCAGAGCAACGCTCAGGTCCTGCTCGGCGAGGTCACCGCGATCGACCTCGAGAACCGTCTGGTGACGTCGCACGTGCTCGGCCGCGAGACCGTGACGGCGTACGACTCGCTGATCGTCGCCGCCGGTGCCGCCCAGAGCTACTTCGGCAACGACCACTTCGCCGAGTTCGCGCCCGGCATGAAGACCATCGACGACGCGCTCGAGCTTCGCGGCCGGATCTTCGGTGCCTTCGAGATGGCCGAGCTCGGCGCCAACCGCGGCGACGACGTCGACCACCTGCTCACCTTCGTGGTGGTCGGCGCCGGCCCCACCGGCGTCGAGATGGCCGGCCAGATCGCCGAGCTGGCCCATCGCACCCTGAAGCGGGACTTCCGCGCCATCAACACCCGGGAGGCCCGGGTGATCCTGGTCGACGCGGCGCCGCAGGTGCTGCCGCCGTTCGGCCAGAAGCTCGGCGAGAAGTCCAAGGCGGAGCTCGAGAAGCTCGGCGTCGAGGTCAGGCTCGGCGCGATGGTGACCGACGTCGACGAGCGCGGCATCGAGATGAAGTACAAGGACGGCCGGGTCGAGCGGATCGACGCCGTCACCAAGATCTGGGCCGCGGGCGTCCAGGCCAGCTCGCTCGGTCGGACGCTGTCGGAGCAGACCGGCGCGCCGCTGGACCGCGCCGGCCGGATCTCCGTCAACCCCGACCTGACCCTGCCGGGCCACCCCGAGGTCTTCGTCGTCGGCGACATGGCCTCGCTCGACAACCTGCCCGGCGTCGCCCAGGTCGCCATCCAGGGCGCCAAGTACGCCGCCAAGGAGATCGACGGCCGGCTGCGCGGCAAGGCACCGCAGAAGCCGTTCAAGTACTTCGACAAGGGCTCGATGGCGATCATCAGCCGGTTCCGCGCGGTCGCCCTGGTCGGCAAGGTCCGGCTCACCGGCGTCATCGCCTGGCTGATGTGGCTGGCCGTGCACCTCGTCTACATCACCGGCTTCAAGAACCGCGTGACGGCGCTGCTGCACTGGTTCATCTCGTTCCTCGGCCGCGGTCGGCAGGAGCGGACCACCACCGAGCAGCAGATCTTCGCCCGTTCCGCGCTGGCGCGGCTGCGCCGCGGCGCCACGGACCTGGTCTCCGAGCCGGGGGCGTACGACGCGGCCCGGCAGATGCTGGAGACCACCCGGCGCGCAGAGCTCGAGCAGCAGGCGGCCGAGGAGGCCCGGCTCACCGACGCCCACCAGCGGGGTGTCCCGGCCGAGCAGCGCCGCTGACCAGCGACGCGACCGGGGGCGCCCTGCGGCTCGCGACCCCGGACCTGTGCCTGCGCGCCTCCTGGGCCGAGGCGGTCGCAGAGTTCGCCGCGGCCGGCGACCACATGCACGGCTCGGGACTGTGGGACCTCGAGCGGCTCGACACCACCGAGGAGGGCTGCCGGAAGGTGGTCGACCACCTGCGCGAGCAGGGTGACCCGGCGACCGTGCTGCCCGAGGGCCGCGTGCACTCGTCGTACTTCTGGCTGGCCGTCGGGGAGACCTTCGTCGGCTACCTCGCGCTGCGTCACGCGCTGACCCCGTGGCTGCTCGACCAGGGCGGCCACGTCGGGTACTCGGTCCGCCCCTCGCACCGGGGACGGGGCCACGCGTCCCGGGCGCTCGCGCTGGCGCTCCCGGTCGCGGCAGACCTCGGGCTGGAGCGGGTGCTGCTGACCTGCGACGAGGACAACGTCGCCTCGCGCCGCACGATCGAGCGCAACGGCGGTGTGCTCGAGGACGCGCGCCGCGGGAAGCGGCGCTACTGGATCGCCACCGGGAGCTCACCCGCTGCGGGGTGACCCGGCCGCCGGTCACGCGTTGTGCCGTTCATGTGCGACCACCACTCGTCCGGCTCCTCCGCGGCGCCCACCGTCCGGCCCGGCCTGCCCACCACCCCGCTGACCCGTCGCGCCGCGCTGGGCTCCGCCGGCGCCGGCCTGCTGATGGCCGGTCTGCTGTCGCCGAGCACGGGTGCCGTCGCCGCCGCCGGCTCTCGCCCGGCCGTGGGTGCGCTGCGCCGCTCGCGGGTCGCGGGGGCCGGCACCACCCTCGTCCACGCCGACCTTCACAACCACACGCTGCTCTCGGACGGCGACGGCGACCCCGCACTCGCCTTCGACTCGCTGCGCAGCGCCGGCCTCGACGTCGCTGCGCTGACCGACCACGCGACGTACTCCGACAGCGTGCTGGGCGAGATCCTCGCCGGGATGCTGCCCGCGGAGTACCGGCAGGCCGCCGGCCTCACCCCCGAGGGCTGGGCCCGCACCAAGCAGTACGCCGACGCGGCGGACGCCGATGGCGCCTTCACCGCGATCCGCGGGTTCGAGTGGTCCGAGCCGCTGCTGGGCCACGTCAACGTGTGGTTCACCGAGCACTACGTCGACGTCCTCCAGGCCGGCGTGATGGCCCCGCTGCTGGAGTGGCTGCGCCGCGAGCCGGGGCTGGTGCTCGACGGGGGAGCCGACGGCATCGCGGGCTTCAACCACCCGGGCCGCGAGCCCGGCCGGTTCGAGGAGTTCCGCTTCGACCCGCGGGTGCGCGACCGGATGGTGTCCCTGGAGATGTTCAACCGGCGCGACGACTACCTCTTCGAGGGCTGGGCGGACGGCCGCTCCTCGCCGCTGTGCGCCTGCCTCAACGCCGGCTGGCGGACCGGCCTGTCGGGCGTGACCGACGAGCACGGCATCGACTGGGGCCACCCGGAGGGCAAGGGCCGGACCGGGCTCTGGGTGGACGAGCACTCCCGGGCCGGGGTGAAGGCGGCCATGCTGGCGCGGCGGTTCTTCGCCACCCGCACCTCCGGGCTGCGCGTCGACGCGCTGGCGCTGACGCCTGACCTGCGGCCGGCCCGGATGGGCTCGGTGCTGCCGATGCGGCGCGGCACGGCGACGTTCGTGCTCGACGTCGACCGCGGCGCCTCCTGGCGCGGACGCCGGCTGGACGTCCAGGTCCTGCGGCCCGGCCCGGAGGTCCCCGAGGTGGTGGCGGTGGAGCCGTTCGAGGTGGGCACGGTGCACCGGCTGCGGGTGCCGGTCGACGTCGCCGACGGCGACTGGGTGCTGCTGCGCGTCGCCGACCCCGACCAGCCCAACGCGACCCCCGGTCCCGCCGGCCAGCCCGGGAACGACCTCGGCATCGCCTACACCAGTCCGTGGTGGCTGGACCCGGACGCCGCCTGAAGTCGGTGATCGAGGTGCGAGGCCGGTCACGGCCGAGCCTCGAGATCCCCGCACGGGGGCAGGGCGCCGACCCTACGCAGGTCGCCTGTCCTGAGCAGGCGCGCCAGCGCCGTGTCGAAGGGAGCTCGTCGAGACCTACCTCAGCGGCACCGTCATCACGACGCACGGGGCCCGCTCGACCATGGCCCGGTCGATGTCCCGCCGGAAGAAGTCGAGCAGCGGCCGCGACGGGTGCACCCCCACGACCGCGAGCTCCTTGCCCTGCGCCGCGTTGACGAGCGCGTCCTCGGTGAGGCCGCGGACGAGCGCCGGGCGCACCTCGAGGTCGGGGAACTGGCCCGACAGCCGGTCGACGAGCTCGGCCAGCGCGCGGCGCCGCTCGTCGTGCCCGGCCTCGTCGTCGGGCACCGGGCCCGGAGGCAGCCCGTCGAACACCACGTTCAGCACGGTGAGCGGCAGCTTGCGGTCGGCAGCCTGCTGCGCGGCGACCGCCAGCGCCCGCTGGTCGGTCTCGGCCAGGTCGACCCCGACGAGGACGCCGTCGCGCATCAGGGTCCGGTCGTGCGGCCGGACGACCGCGACGGGGCAGTCGGCGTGCTGGGAGACCGCCAGGCTGACCGACCCCAGCAGCAGCCCGGTGAGGGTGCCGCGGCCCCGGGTGCCCACCACGAGCAGGCTGGCGGACCCGGAGAGGTCCATCAGCAGCGCGCGGGCGTCGACGGAGCGCAGCTCCTCGTGCACCTCGAGCCCCGGCCAGGTGGCGGCCACCTCCGACCGGGCGTGCCGGAGCACCTCGGCGCCCTCGTGCTCCAGCGCCCGGCGTACGACCGCGTGGTCGAGCCCGTAGACCTCCGGGCCCAGCGCGTCGAAACGGCCCACGGCGTGCGCGAGCACCAGCGGCCTGCCCTGCAGCGATGCCGTGTCGGCGGCCCACAGCAGGGCCCGGTGGCCCCCGCTCGAACCGTCGACGCCGACCACCACCGCACCCCGCGGGACAGAGGATGACGCCACGATCGATCACTCCCTCGCTGCCCGGTCGGGCGACCCGTGCCGACCGCGACGCGTCCACCCAAGCCCGGACATGCCCCGTCCGGGCAGGGGCTTTGGTCACCCGGCCGGGCGATTCGGGCCTGGTCCAGTCCGAGGGGCCGACTCACCCATCTTTGTGACGATCCAAGTGCCCTTCGGGGCGTTCAGGGACCCGATTAGGGACTTTGGTCCCTGTTGTGGGCTGGCTCACACAAGTTTCGTGTCCTCTCGGAAGGCCCGGGCCCCGCAGTTACGCACGGCGGACAGCCCGGGCCTCATGACGTGCACGGCCCCGTCGGGCCGTGACGATGTCCCCCGGCTGGAGGGTCCGGGGTGCGCCGGAATGACCCCCCTCGGTCAGCGGGTGCTGGCGAGCGCGGGCCGCTCGATCGAGACCCGCTGGTACGCCGCCGGCTCGTCGGACCGCCTGCCCATCCGGCCGCGGTGCTCGAGCCAGGCGGTCAGGAGGTCGAGTGCGGTGTCCTGCTGGTCGGTCGCAGCGTCCATGCCCCGACAACCGCGCAGGCCCGAGCTGGGTTACTCGCGAGTCGGAGCGGTCTGGACGGGTGGCCGGCGAGCAGTGGTGGTGAGTAGGCCCCGTGGGACTCGAACCCACAACCAAGAGATTAAAAGTCTCCTGCTCTGCCAATTGAGCTAGGGGCCCGGGGAGCCCCGCGCGGGAGCGCGGACCTCGGGTCGTCGGGTGGTGGTCTCTGTGCCCGCCATGCCCGGTGGGACAGCGTAGCGATGGCCCGACCGGGCCACGGGTGGGGGACGCGACGGGTCAGGCCTTTAGCAGACGTCCCGTGACCTGTCGCGTCGAACACGCCGCGTCCGGGACCTAGGGCCCCGAATTCACGAAATCCTCACGAGTGCGCGCGGAGCGCCGCACAGTGAATGGCGTGACTCGGCTTGATACGTTCCGCCGCCCGTCGGAGGGTCGCCCTCCGCTCTGGTTGCGGCGCGCCCTGCCAGTGGTGCTGCTGGCGGTCCTGTGCGGCGTCCTGGCGGCGCCCGCCGAGGCGCGACGGGCCAAGCGCCCGCAGCCCGTGACGACGCCCGTCCCGACAGAGCGGGCCTTCGGCGTCGCGGCCGACCACGTCCCGTGGGACCTGTCGACGGTCGACGAGGTCGCCGGGATGACGGGCCGAGAGGTCGACCGGGTCACCTGGTACTCCGCCTGGGCCCACCAGGAGGACTTCCCCGCCGCCGAGGTGGGACGGATCGCCGACCGCGGCGCGACCCCCGTCATCACCTGGGAGGCGTGGGACCCGGCCGCCGGCACCTACCAACCGGAGTACTCGCTCGACCGGATCGCGGCCGGCCGCCACGACCGCTACCTCACCCGCTTCGCCCGCCAGGTCCGCAGCTACGGCCGACCGCTGGTGATCCGGCTCGGCCACGAGATGAACGGCAGCTGGTACCCATGGGCCGAGGGGGTCAACGGCAACGGGCCCGGTGACTTCGTCGCCGCCTGGCGGCACGTCGTGGACCTCTTCCGCGGCATGCGGGTCACCAACGTGACCTGGTCCTGGTCGCCCAACATCCCGTACGACGGCTCGACGCCGCTGCCGGGCCTCTTCCCGGGCGACGCCTGGGTCGACGAGGTGGCCCTCGACGGCTACAACTGGGGCACCACCCAGCCGTGGTCGAGCTGGCAGTCCTTCGGCGAGGTCTTCGGGCCCGGGGTGCAGCAGCTGAGCCTCCTGAGCCGGCGCCCCATCCACATCGGCGAGACCGGCAGCGCCGAGCACGGCGGCGACAAGGGCGAGTGGGTCCGTGGCATGTTCGCCTGGCTCGAGCGGCACCCCGAGGTGCGCAGCGTGACCTGGTTCCAGCTGAACAAGGAGACCGACTGGAGGATCAACTCCTCGGACCACTCGCTGGACGCCTTCCGCGCCGGCCTCGCGACGTACTGACCAGGCCCCGGTGGTCCGCCCGTGACCCGGGTCACTACTCGCCGGTAACGATTCTTCGATCCCGGGTCCGTTCGGGGACCATGGCGACTCGTGCCCCCCTTCCTCGAGCCGCTGACGCCCGCCGCCGCGCCGGCGTCGCGCCGGCCCTCCCCGAGCGCGGACGCGCACGTGGCGTCCGCGGCGACGGCGGCGACCGCGCAGGTCGCACCGGCCACCGGCCGGGTCGGGTGGGCCGACGTCGCCAAGGGGCTGTGCATCCTCCTCGTGGTGCTGCACCACGTCGTGGGCAAGCACCTGCCCGAGGCGGTCGCGCTGCTCGGCGCCCCGCAGCTGGTGCTGACGGCCTGGGACGCCTTCGACGTCGTCTTCAAGCCGATGCGGATGCCCCTGTTCTTCCTGATCTCCGGCATGTTCTGCGCGAGCGCCCTGCGGCGGCCCTGGGGCCAGGTGCTGGTCCGCAAGGTGGTCACCCCCTACTGGGTGTACGCCGTCTGGCTGGGGCTGCACGCCGTCGTCTTCACCCACTTCGCGACCAGCATCGGCACCCACCGGGCGCCGCTGGGTCCCGAGCTGCTCGGCTACCTGCTCTACGCCGCCACCGGGCTCTGGTACCTCTACGCCCTCGCCGCCTACTTCGTGCTCGCCCGACTCCTGCGTGGGCTTCCGGCGTGGCTCGTGGTCGCCGCCGCGGCTGCGCTCTCCGCTGCCACGACCTGGCTGCCCCTCGAGGGGGTCAACCGGGAGTCCGTGGTCGAGTGCTTCGTCTACTTCCTCGCCGGAGCCCGGCTCCCGGACCTGCTGCGCCGGATGCCCCTCCTGCCGGTCGGCGGGCTGCTGCCGCTGCTCGTCGGGTACGGCGCCCTGGCCGCGACGTGCGCCGTACTCGACGTGCCCCACAGCCTGAAGTACCTGCTTCTCGCCGCGCCGGCGGTGGTGCTCGGCGCCCAGCTGGCGATGCACCTCGAGCAGCGCCCCCGGGTCGGCCCGGGGCTGGCGGCGCTGGGGCGGCGCACCCTGCCGGTCTACGTGCTCCACATGGTCCTGCTCGGCCTGCTGCACGAGGTCGTGCTGCGGCTGCCCGACGCCGATGTCGCCCCCGGCGGCCACCCGGCGGCGCTCGTCCTCGCCACCGTCGTGGCACTGGCCTGGCCCGCCGTGCTCACCGCGGCGCTCGTCGTCGCCTGCCTCGGGCTGCAGCGCGGGCTCGTGGCGTCCGGTGCGGGTGTGCTCTTCGCCCCGCCTGCACGGCTCGTCGGAAGCGCTCGGCCGAAGGCGGCGCGCAAGCCCGACACGGCGCCGGAGCGGGCACTACCCAATATTGGGTAGCACTTCCTGAACCCCTGCAGCCCCCTCGGCCCCTCAGCACAGTGGGATCCGTTGGGGGTTCGTTTCGAGTGGGGGTAACACAACCATGAGCATCATCACTGACAATGCGCAGGGCCAGCGCTTCGGGACCGTCCGCAAGGACGGCTACGACACCGATGAGGTCGACCAGTTCGTCGAGCACCTGGAGCGGAGGGTCCAGGAGCTAGAGATGAAGCGCTCCGTCCTCGAGGAGGCCAACAGCCTCCTCCACGAGCAGCTTCTCCGTCTCCAGGAGCAGGTCCGGGACGCCGAGGCGGAGAACGCACAGCTCCTCGCCGACTTCGAGACGGCCATGGCGGAGGCGGGATCGGCTCCGGCCCCGCAGCCCGTCCAGCCGGCCGCCCCGGCGGACGACTCGCCGTCGTTCGCCGTGGCCCGGCTGCTGGAGATCGCCACCCGTGACGCCGACGAGCTCGTCGAGGTCGCCCGCGCCCAGGCCGGCGAGATGCTGGAGTCCGCCCGCAGCGAGGCCGACGAGGTGGTCGGTTCCGCCCGCGGCGAGGCCGAGCAGATGGTCGGCTCCGCCCGTGAGGAGGCCGAGCAGGTCGTCGGTTCCGCTCGCACCGAGGCCGACCGGGTCCGTACGGACCTCGACCGGCTGCGCTCCGAGGTCGAGGCCCGGATCGCCGAGCTGACCGAGCACGAGAGCCGCAACCGCGCCCACCTGGTGGCGTGGCACCGCGACCAGCTCTCCGCCCTCGGCGAGCTCTCCGCGCAGGCGCAGGACCAGGCGCAGGGCGAGTCGGACGACGAGGCCCGGTTCGAGGACGGGTACGACGCCGACTACGAGTCCGAGCACGAGGCCGACGACGTGGCCTGACGCGCCGCCGTACACGACGAAGCCGCCCGGCCCCGCTCGAAACGGGGCCGGGCGGCCCCGTCATGCCCCGCCATGTCCGTCACGCCGAGAGCGTCTGCAGCATCGTGCCGAGCTCGCGTGATCCCGGGATGCCCCGGAGGGCCGTCGGGTCGATCGTCAGGGTCTTGTGGATGAGCGCCAGCATCGTCTCGAGCTCGTCACGGTCCGCCCGGTCCGAGGTCGTCCCGTCCGACTCGAGGACGGCGAGGAACGCGTAGCGGGTCTCGGTGCTCACTCCGAGCGCCAGATCCGTGGCGAGGAGTGACCGCATCTGCTCGTAGGCGCGGACGGCCTCCGCCCGCGCCCCGGTCCGCGCCAGGGCGAACATCAGCGCACGCAGCGCCTCCTCCGAGTACGGCGACCGTGCGAGCGCCTCCCTGGCGAGCCGGGTGGCCTGGGTGTGGCGGCCGGCCCGGTTGGCCTGGCCGGCCGCGCGGGTGCACGCCTGCCCGAGCCGCTGGGTGAAGGCCTCACGTGCCTCGGTGGCCCAGCTCGCGTAGGGCTCGTCGGCGAGCAGGTCGCCCGTGGCCAGGTCCAGGGCGCGGCCCACCGCCTCCTCATCCCCGGCGAGGAGGCGGCCGACCTCCGAGACGTCGACCTGCACGCGGTCGGCGTCGAGCAGGTAGCCCCCGTGGACCGTGGCCACGGGGGCCGGGCCCGCGGCCACGAGGCGGAGGGTGCGTCGGAGCACGCACACGTAGCTCTCGACGGTGCCCACGTAGCAGGCAGGCGGCCGGCCGTCCCACAGCCTGTCGGCCAGCAGCTCCTTGCTGACGGACACCCCCGGCCGGAGTGCCAGCATCTCGAGCAGCTGACGCGGCTTGACGCCGCCCAGCCCCTTCCCGGTCAACCTGCCGGCCTCCCCGCTGACCGTCGTCCGTCCCAGCAGCTCGATCGTGATCACCTGGTCACCCCTCCCACGGCCCCACCCCACGACCTCCATCGTCGGTCGAGGAGGACGGGGGCGGCAGCCCACGGTGGGGGCACCCGCACCCCCCGGCTGCGGTGACCCGGCCGGGCCACTCTGCCCAGAATGGGTCAGGCGAACGCCGGCCCGGGGGTCGACGACGGCGGGTCAAGGAATACCCAAGGCCGGTGCCCGACTGTGAAGCCCTCTCGGACGCGGCGCACCCCGTCACCCCCCCCACCGGGGTGCGTTCGCGTGGGGGGCCCGGTTCGGCGGCGTCTCAGTCGCGGGTGCTGCCCTCGAGGTCCGGCAGGTGGGCCGGGATCGCGACGTGGAGCCGGGCGCCCCGGGGCTCCCGCTGGACGAGCTCGACCCTCCCGCCGACGTCCCCGAGGAGCCGTCCGAGCAGGCGGAGCCCAACGTGCTCGGCGCTGGCCGGCGGCGCCTCGCCGGGCCCGCGTCCGTCGTCCTCGACGACGATGTCGATCCACTGCCCGCGCTGGTGGACCTCGACGCACGCCTCGCTGGCCTCGGCGTGGTGGCGGACGTTCAGCAGCCCTTCGCGCACGGCCCGGTAGACGAGGCCGCCCACGGTCGCCGCCGGGGTGAGCTCCGGGTCGATGAAGGTCCGCACGGGGAGTCCGGCGTCCCGCTGACGCTGGGCGAGTGCCTCGAGCGTGGGGGCGAGGCCGGAGCCGTCCAGTCCCGTCGGGACGAGGTCGGCGAGCATTCCGCGCAGCGTCCGTAGGGTCTCCACCGCCACGTCGTTCAGCTGCTGCCCGGTTCGTCGGGCCGTCTCGCCCTCGGGAGTCTCCGGGAGCTGCTGCAGCACTCCCGGAAGCGAGTACCCGAGCGCGGACAGGTCCTGGATCACGTCGTCGTGAAGCACCTGGGCGATGCGGGCGCGCTCGCGGTGCCAGGCGTGCAGGGACCGCCGCAGGATGATGGCCCGCTGGGTGCTCGACCGGTCGACTCGTCGGGCCAGCGAGAGCGAGAGGGGAAGGACGAGGACGGCCAGCAGCAGCAGCGAGCCGAGTGTCAGCGGCAGCACCTCGCCCAGGATCGTGCGGGTGTCCGACTGGAGCAGGGCGCGGGGTGTGTAGGCCTCGAAGATGAAGGGCTCCCCGTCCGCGTCGCGAGCGCCGACGTACACCTCGACCAGGGCCCCTTCCCGCTCGGAGGTGGAATGGCTTTCCCGCGGGTGGTCCTCGGTGTCGGTCACGATGGCGCCGCCGTCGGCGGTGGCGCGCAGCACCTCGGGTCGCAGGGACTCGCGCGACCCGACGATTCCGGGGTCGTCCGCCCACAGGATCCGGCCGTCCCGGTCGTAGACGACCACGTGTGCCACGGATCCGTCGCGCATCCGGTTGCGCATCGCCGTGTCGAGGGCTCGCACCGCGGCGGGGTCTCCGCGCCGCACGGCGTCGTTCACGAGCGGAGCGGCGATTCCCTCGGCGATCCCGGTGGTGCGCACGCGCGCGTCGCGCACCGCCTCCTCGTTGACGATGTGCCTGCTGACCAGCGCCGTCCCTACACCGACCAGTGCCAGGGCCGCGGCCATGGAGAGGCCGAAGCGGACCACGGCCGCCGTGATCGCCGAGCCCCGCTGGAGTCGTACGGATGGTCGTGACCGGCTCACGGGTCGGTCACGAGGTGCTTCCTCCGAGCCAGGGCGACCGCTTCGAGCTGGGTGTGGGCGCCCAGCTTCCAGAGGACGGACTTGATGTAGCCGCGACAGGTGTTCCGGGTGATCCCCAGCTGCTCGGCGATCTCGGTCGCCGTCAGCCCCACCGCGAGCATCGTCAGCACCTCGAGCTCGCGGCGACTCAGGAGGTTCTGGTCCTCGAGGGCGGGGCCCAGGATCAGCTTGGGGTGGACGAGGAGGCCGCCCGCCCCCGCGTGCTTCAGCGCTTCGAGGAGCTCCGGCAGCGAGCCGTCCTTGGGCAGGAGGGACGACGCGCCCGCCTCGGCTGCACGCTGGACCATGCGGGGGTCCGCCCGCCCGGTGAGCACCACGACGTGGACGTCGGGGAAGCGGGCGCGGATCTGCGCGGCGGCCGTGAGGCCGTCGGTGTGGCCGGGAAACTCGTAGTCCATGACGACGAGGTCGGGCCTCAGGCGGGCGACCAGGGTGAGCCCGGCGTCGGGGTCGTAGGCGGTGCCCACGCACTGCAGCCCGGGCACCCCGTCGAGTGCGTGGCTGAGCAGCTCCACGAACGTGCGGTGGTCGTCGACGATCACGATGCGGCGGGTGGTCGGCGCACGACTGCCCTCCCCGTCGGCTCCACCCCGGGCGACCTGGGTGGCCATGCTCCACCTCCCCGGCTGAGCCCCCACCGCCCACCGTAGGAAGTGTTCGGTCGCGGGCCGAGGGCAAACGCGTCGGTTACCCACGTTTGGGGAGCCGGGGCAGCCCGCGCGGGCCGGGGCACCGGAGGGATGCTGTGGCTGCTTCCTCCGGTGCCCCGGTGGTCGGGGACGACCCTTCCTAGCGCCCCGCGACCAGGTTGGACCGCGCCGAGCGGGGACTGGTGCCGATGGCGTTGATCGCGACCACCTGGAAGCGGTAGTTCCCCAGTTGCGGCAGCGTCATCTGGAGCGACCTGGCCGAGGCCGGCTGGATGGCCGACCGGATCGTCTGGAGGACTGTTCCCGTCGCGCTCATCCGGAGCGCGAACACCCGGTAGCCGGTGATCGGCGACCCGCCGTCGCTCGTCGGCGGGGTCCAGTTGGCCGTGGCCGTGATCGCCCCACCTGCGACGCCCGGCGCGGCCGTCCCGATGATCGGACGCGTCGGTCGTGTCGCGGTCGTCGTCGCCGTCGGGGTGACGGTGTTCGATGCCGCGGACAGCGGCCCGACACCGACGGAGTTCACCGCGCGGACCCGGAAGTTGTAGGCCACGCCGTTGGTGAGCCCGCCGACCACGGTGCTGGTCGCGGCAGGGCTGACGCCGAGGACCGTGCGCACCACGTTGGTCCCACGCCGCACCTGGACGCGGTACTCCGTGAGCGCGCTGCCGCCGTCGGCCGGCGCCGTCCACGTCACCGTGGCCGACTGGTTCCCGGCCGTCGCGGTGCCGATGGTCGGGGCGCCCGGCAGGGTCGCCGGGGCCGTCGGCGTGACTGGGGCGGACTCGGCCGAGTCCGGGCTGCTGCCCACCTCGTTCAGCGCGACCACCCGGAAGGTGACGGGTGTTCCGTTCGTCAGGCCGGTGATGACGACGCTGGTGGCCGTCGGTGCGATGCCGGTGACGGTGCGGACCACCGTGCCGCCCTCGAGCACGTCGACCTCGAAGCCGGTGATGGGGGATCCACCATCGTCGGTCGGTGCAGTGAAGGAGACGGTTGCCTGGCCGTTGCCGGCGACCGCGACCACGTTGGTCACCGGACCGGGCACCGTGATCGTGGTCCCGGCCGCGAACTGCATCTCCTCGATGTTCCACAGCGTGTCGACGCCGTCGGCGCCCGAGCCGCCGGTGTGGGCGACCGTGGTGCTGCCGTCGGGGTTCTCGGTGATCGTGTAGTTGTCGATCGACTCGGAGAACACCGCCGTGTCGACGCTGCTCCCTGCAGCCGCCGTGCGGATGGTGCGCACGATGTCGATGTCACCCGGGTCGAGCCGCCCGGCGAACACGTCGCCCACGAGCGGCGCCATCGTGTCGACGAAGATGACGTCGGACGGGTCCGTCGTCGTGACGTCGGGCGCCCGCAGCTGGACGTCGAGCCACCGGTCACCGTCGATGATGTCGTCGCCTCCGCGGCCCTCGATCAGGTCCGAGCCGGCGCCGCCCAGCAGGATGTTCCCGTCGTTGAACCCGGCACCCACGATCGCGGCGAGACCCGCCACCCGGTCGATGCCCGCCTGGTTCAGCTGGTGGTCCGTGCCGAGATCGGCCTCGGCGCGGTCGTCGCCGCGCAGGACGTCGTCCAGCTGCCAGCCCGACAGCGCCTCGACCAGGTCGAACCGGTCACGGTTGTTCTCCACCGTGGGCGGAACCAGCGCCGTGAACAGCATGTCCGAGTCGGCCGGCAGCGGGTCGTTCTTGTGGGTGGTCCAGTCGAACCCGAGCATGCCCTCGGCCCGCTGGATGCCGGCGCCCATCACCATGACGTCGTCGCCACCCTCGGAGTCGAAGTCCTGCTCCCCGCCGTTGCCGATGAGGACGTCGTGACCAGGCTCGTTGAGGTCGTCCTGGAACGGCGCGCCGTTGTCGCCCTGCAGCAGGTTGAACGGGCCACGCCCTCCCTCGATCCAGTCGTCGCCGTCGTCGCCGAAGACCGTGTCCTCGCCCGCCCCGGCGAACACCAGGTCGTCGCCCGGGCCGCCGAAGGTCTCGGTGGCGTCGTTGCCGCCGACGACGAAGTCGTGGCCGGGACCACCCTGGTTCAGGTCACCGCCGAAGCCGGGGCCGGAGGACAGGGCGTCGTTGCCGGGCCCGCCCTTGAGGTTGTCGTCGCCGGAGAGGTCGTTCATGATGTCGTTCCCGAGCCCGCCGATCAGGTTGTCGACACCGTCGCCGCCCTGCATCCAGTCGTTCCCGCCGTTGCCGCGGATCGTGTCGTCGCCCTCGCTCGACCAGACCCGGTCGTCCGCCGCCGCCGTGCACGGGTCGGGCGCGGGCGGGCAGTCGGTGCCGTTGAAGACCACGTGCGCGGGGCCGCCGTAGCGGATCGTGCCGTTGGCCATCCGGGTGAGCATCGTCGACTCGTCCCACTCGTCGGTGGCGGGGTCGTCCGGGACCGGTCCGCTGCTCCCCAGGGCCGACACGTCGAAGACGTAGTCCGGCCGCGAGAAGGCGTCGGCCGGCAGGCCGGTGACGTCGGTGTTGCGCATGACCAGCTCGGCGAACGAGTTCCCCTCGAGCGCGGTCAGCAGGTTGAGGCCCGCCGTGCGGGACAGGTAGTAGAACCGGTCACCGTCCTGCAGGTCCTCCATCTGGCCCTCGAACACGTAGTTGAAGGTCGAGCCGAGGAGGCCGCCGAAGACCATCTGCTTCTCGGCGAGTCCGCCCATCCACAGGTCGATGTCGTCGACGCCCGTGGTGGTGCGACCGTTGGCCTGGTTGGCCCAGCCGTCGGTGCTGTTGATGAATGCGAACGCGTCCGCAGGTTGGTCGTCGAGCCCCTCGTTGCACCCCTCGGGCGTGTTCAGGGCGGTGCACGCGGTGCCTGTGTTCGTGGTCGGCTCCTGGTCGCCCGCGACGCCGTCGGCGCCGCCGACCGGTCCGTTGAGCAGCAGGTCGGCCGCAGCACGCCGGCTCGCGATGTTGCCTGTGATGCTGGGGTGGCGGCCGTAGGCCGCGATGAAGTTCACCAGCGACTCGCGGTGCTTGAGGTTGAAGGCGAAGTCCGCCCAGCTCTCGTACGGCGCGACCTGGGTGCTGTTGCTCTCGGCGTAGAACCGGCGCCGTGCCTCGTTCAGGGTCGGGATGCCGGTGTCTCGCGCCCGCGCCATGTTGATGGTGGCGAGGTCGAGGGGCAGGCCGAGGAGGTTGTTGCGCAGCGCCTCGGTGACGAACTCGTCGATCTCGTTGCCGACCTGGCGCGACATGCCGCGGAAGACGCTGCCGGCGGCCTGTCGGGGTGTCAGCGTGCCGGCGGTACCGCCGTCGAAGAACTCCGGCGGGTTGAGGAACGCCTGCAGCAGCCGCACGTTGTTGTTGCTGCCGTTGGCGTTGCGCCGCGCCACCGTCTCGGTCAGCATCGAGTGCCCGAAGCGGTAGACGGCGTGCGCGAACTCGGCGCGGATGGCGCCGTTCACCTCGGTGTTGTACCCCGTGCCGCCCTCGCCGAACGGGTTCACCATCGGCTGGACCTTGCGGGCGAACTCCTCGAACACCAGGTGCTGGTACTCCATCTCGTTGACGAAACGAGCTGCCTGGAAGAGCCGGTCGCCGTCCCACACGCCGGGTGCCACCTGCCACTCGGGCAGCATCGTGGGGTCGGTGGTCGTCACGACGTCCTTCACCTGCTCCACCAGCCGGTTGTGCTCGGAGTGGAAGACGTGGTGGATGCTCGTGAGCCCGATGTTCTCGTTGACGCGGCCGTCGCCGGCGATGAAGTGCGCGGCGAGCATCTCGTCGTCGTACGTCGCCGGGTCGTTGTCGTCGGTCGTCCCGGCGTCACCGTCGGGTGCCAGGGGCTGCCCGGTGCGGCTGAGCGGGATCGCGTGGTGGGCGATGTCGTCGAGGAACGCGTGGCCGGTCCGGACGACGTTGGCGGGCAGCGGCACGCCGGTGTCGCCGTTGGCGGCGGGATCACCCTCCACGAGACCGGTCGCCGTCACCAGCTGCGGGAAGCCGTTGGGGCCCCGCTTGAAGTTGCCGTAGGGGTCGGTGGCGAGCAGCGGGACGTTCAGGACGTCGGTGTCGGTCAGCCGGATGCCGAGCAGGTCCTCGGACTGCTGCTTGACGTCGGCCCACGTCGCCAGGCCCGCGCCCGGTCCCTCGAGGAGGTGGCCGGTCTCGACCGGGTCACCCGCGCCGTTCAGCTCGAACTCGCGCAGGAACACCTGGTGCGAGGGGTGGGAGGTGTAGGTCTGGTTCTGGTCCACCCAGGGCGTGGTGGTGTTGGTGTGCTCGTGCCGGTCGTCGGCGGTGCCGAGGACGCCGTCGGGGCCAGGCTGGTTCGTGGCGCGGGTCAGCACCATGAAGTTGGTCTGGCTGCCCTGGACGAACAGCGGGTCGTCCGGCTGCAGCGGCATGAAGATCGTGCCGCCACCCTTGGTGACCAGGTCGAGGCCGTGGTCGAAGAACTGGCCGAACAGGGTGAAGACCGAGTTGTAGGGCGCCGAGAGGCCCACGTCCGGTGCCACGTTCGGGATCAGCAGCGTGCCCGAGTCGGGGTCCGGGACCGCTTCGGAGCCGGCGGCGGCGACGGCCGCCGGGTTGTCAACCGTCTGGTCGACGACCAGGTTGCTGATCCGGCGGGGCTGGGTGTCGATCACCGTGCCGGAGACCTGCTGGTAGCTGGTCCCCTGTTCGGCGGACCTCAGCGACACCGGCACCAGTCGCGGGAACACGGTGTCGGCCGCGCCGAACTTCTCGCGGCCCGCGAAGAGGTTGTTGCACGACCCGTCGACGGTGCGCAGGCCCCAGGGCAGCTCACGGCCGTTGGCGGTGCCGGGGATCTGGAACTCGCCGGGGCCGACCAGCGACCCGCACGGGTTCGACGGGGTGAGGGTCCGGGCGTGCTCCTCGGCGATCTTGATCTGCCGGAGGATGAAGCGCACGTCCGACCGGTTGAGCTCGAAGCCCGCCCCGACCGCGGCGTCGGCCGGCGCTGTCGCGACCGAGACCACGACGGCCTGCACCAGCCCCACTCCCAGCAGCAGCGCCAGGGCGCTGCGGAGCCAGCGTCTTCCGGTCCTGCTGCGTGTGCCTGTCCGCCTCGCCGGGCTGCTTGCCGGCGCGAAGTCGCTGGAACCCATGATCTGCCCCTCCCTGCCCGCGGCCGCCCAGACGCGGCTGCTCGGTCGGGGTCAGCGTGGGCAGGAGGGCTTGGGAAAAGGTTGTGGGGACCGGCCCCGCTTCCAGCCGGGACGAGGCAGCCGCCCGGCCCCTGGAAACGGGGCCGGGCGGCTGGCTGCTGGGGCCGGCGCTGGCGCCGGCGGGACCTCAGTAGGTCTTGACGTTGAGCAGGCGCTCCTTGATGCCGTCCGGGTCGTCGGCGTTGCTCCAGTCGAGCGTGCCGGTCCCGATCAGGTTGCTGCGCACCTGCGCCGGGGTGGCGGACGGGTTCAGCGCCTTGTAGAGCGCGGCGCCGCCGGCCACGTGGGGGGCGGCCATCGAGGTGCCGGACAGGGTGGCGTAGCCGCCGGCCATCGACGTCGAGTGGATGCAGACGCCCGGGGCGATCAGGTCGACGTCCGCGCCGAAGTTCGAGAACGACGCGAACGTGTCGTCCTGGTCGGTGCGGCAGGTCTTCGGGGCGCCGCCGCCGGGGAGGCCGTTGAAGTCGGCCAGCGCGCTGACCGTGATGACCTCGTCGTACGCAGCCGGTGTGAAGTTCTTGGCGTCCTCGGCGTCGTTGCCGGCGGCGGCGACGAAGGTGACGCCCTTGGCGACCGCGTTGCAGATCGAGGTGTGCATGGCGTCGCCGTTCGACTGGCCGCAGTTGCCGTCGTCCGAGCCGGAGCCGCCGAGGCTCATGTTGGCGACCTCGATCTTGTCCGAGTTGGCCGCGACGTAGTCGATGCCGCAGATCACGTCGGAGTTGAAGCCGGTGCCGACCGCGGTGAGGACCTTGACCGGCCAGATCCGGGCGCCCGGCGCGACGCCGACGACACCGGTCGTGTTGTCGAGGGCGCCGATGGTGCCGGCGACGTGGGAGCCGTGGCCGTGGTCGTCGTCGGCGCCGAGGCCGATGGAGCAGTTCTTGGCGCCGGCGCGGTAGACGTTGAGGTCCGGGTGGTCGAGGTCGACACCTGTGTCGATCACCGCGACGTCGACGTTCACCCGCTGGTCGACGCCGTCGATCTTCGCGGTCGGGCTGGCGTCCGCGTCGACGCGGTTGATGCCGGTGGGCGTCGACTGCGCCGTGGTGGCGACCGGGGTGTCCTTCTGGACCCACGCGACGCCCGGCAGCGCCTCGACGGCCGCTGCCGTGGCGGGGGTCATCGTGGTGGCGTAGCCCTGCAGGGCGGAGCTGTAGACGTGGCCGAGGTCGAGGTCGAAGCGGTCGGCGTGGGCCGCCGCGACCGTGCGGGCGTCCGCAGAGTCGTCGAGCACGACGATGTAGCCACCCGGCGCACCGGCGACGCTGGGCGCTGCGGTCGCCGTCGTCGTCAGCGCGGTGGCGCCGAGCGTGATGGCGGAGGCCGCGGCTGCCGCCGCGACCAGGGAAGTTCTGCGCATGAGGATCCCTCACTGCTGGGGGAGCCGCCCCGAGGCGGCCTGACCGGGGTCCAACGAGGGCGGCGCCGACCGGTCACGGGGACGTTGCATCAGGAACCCGCATTGCAGGTACCTGCAGCGGCCATGTACGAGACACCGGCCGGGAAAGCTTCCCTTGGCGGTGGGTGTTGGTAGTGTCGGTGCCGCAACAGGTGCAAGTTCCAAGGTCTGACGCCTGCGGAGTTTGTGATCCAACGGCGTTTCTTCATGTGTGTCTCCCAGTCACGCAAGTCGGAAGCGACGTGTCACCGCATCTGAAGCGGGTCGCCGAGGTGGCGGCTCTCGCCCCGACGAAGGAGAATTGAGCACAATGGCTCAGGGCACCGTGAAGTGGTTCAACGCTGAGAAGGGCTTCGGCTTCATCGCGCAGGAGGACGGCGGCGACGACGTCTTCGTGCACTACTCGGCGATCCAGACCCAGGGCTACAAGTCCCTGGACGAGAACCAGAAGGTCGAGTTCGACGTCACCCAGGGTCCGAAGGGCCCGCAGGCGGAGAACGTCCGCCCGGTCTGACCGACCGGCGCGACCGGACAGCACCTGTCCGACGACGCTGAGGACGGGCCCCACCTCCGGGTGGGGCCCGTTCCGTCATTTCGGACCGGCCCGCGCGGGCCGGCCCGTGCCGCTCCCGGCCGGGCCCGGCCCGTCCGGGCTGCTCCGCGGGGACTCCCGTGAACGGGCGGGCCCGAACGGGTGGCTTCCATCACCCACTCGGGTCAAAATTCGCGACTAGGGGTTTGTCCCGGGGGTCCGTGGGGCAGTCTTGGTCGCAGGGGGGCAAGTCCGTAGTGCCATCGTGTTGTTGAGGAGTACGCGTGCACGACCAGTTCGACGTCACGCTCGAGGACTCCGACCTGTTGGGTGAGGTGGAGCTGACCACCAACCTCATCATCGCGGCGAGCGAGTCCGAGGAGCCGCTGTCGCTGGACGAGATCGACCGGATCCTGGGCGTCTCGCCCGAGTCCCGCGCGTCCTGACGCGCCCACCCTCTCGGGTCCGCCCCGGGCGGGGTCGTTCCCGTGCGCCCGGACCCTCGGGTGATCAGCAGGTTGCGAACAGCACCGGTCCCGCGCTGAGGTCCGACATCACGTAGCCGCCCTCGACGGGCGCGAGCCGCATCGTCACCGTGGTGCCCTCGGCGGTCACGGCGCCGAGCTGGAACCGGTCGGCGAAGGTGCCGCCCTGGCCGGGTGCCGGGCCGGCGGCCAGCGCGGCCCGCGAGTCCGCGTTGCTGCGGGCCTGCTCGTCGCTCTCGAACCCCATGGCGACCCGCACGTCGCCACCGGGCTGGACCGCCATGGCGTACGCCGCGAGCGGGTTCACCTCGCCGGCGGCCGCGACGAGCTCCTCCGCCTCCGCCTGGTCGCCGCGGTCGGCCGAGGTCATCGACAGCTCGGTGCACGCGTAGGCGCCGTCGTACACGACCGCCGAGACCGCGTCGCCGGACGCCTCGGCGACCTCCACGAGCGCGTCGCCCGGCCCCTCGTCGCCCAGCCTGTCGGACACGTCGCCGAGGTGTGCGGCGGTGTCCGAGGCCAGCACCAGGCCGGCCCCCGCGTCGAGCACGAGGTACTGCAGCTCCGGGGTGAGCGAGGGGTCGATCAGGGCCAGCACGTCCCCGCCGCCGCGCCACACGCCGTCGTCCTCCTCCGGCCGCTCGTAGCCGAGGTCCTCGAGCCGGTCGCCGACCTCCTCGAGGTCCACGTCGTCGGACGGCCTCATGACCACGACCGCGCCGTTGCGGGACTGGCTGAGCAGCTCCCACTCCAGGGAGGCGGGGGAGAAGCCGTAGTCGCGCTGCATCACCTCGGCCGACTGCAGCAGCGCCGACGTCGAGGTCAGGTCGGCGTCGAAGCCGCGGTCCAGGAACCGGGCGAGGTCGGTGGTCGACGAGTCGGCCGACAGGCTCGGGTCGAGCTCCTCGCGGACCGCGCTCCAGTGTGTGAAGGTGAGGCGCTCGGAGTCGGCGGGGGCGAGCGCCACGGCACGCGCCAGCTCGGTCTGGGGCCGGGTCAGCCACCACCAGCCGGCGCCACCGGCCACCAACGCCACCAGCGCCACTGCGGCGACCAGCGCCACCCGTCTCGGCATGGGGAACCCTCTCCTGCTGCGGAACGAGGTGTGAGACTAGCGCCCATGCCGCCACGGTCCACGCTGCTGCGCCAGGCGACCCCCGACGTCCAGGCCGCGGGGGCCGTCGTGCACCGCTCCGGCAAGGGGAGTGGGAAGGGAGCCGGCAGCGGAGCCGGCAAGGAGGTGCTGCTCGTCCACCGGCCGCGGTACGACGACTGGTCCTTCCCGAAGGGCAAGCTCGACCGCGGCGAGCACGCGGCCGTCGCCGCGGTCCGTGAGGTCGAGGAGGAGACCGGGCTGCGTGTCCGGCTCGGGCCGCCCCTGAGCCCCCAGCGCTACCCGGTGAACGGCGGCGCCCGCCTGAAGACCGTCCACTACTGGAACGCGCGCGTGGTCGGCGACGACGACGTCAGCGGCTACCTCGTCAACGACGAGATCGACGAGGTCGCCTGGCTGCCCTGGGACCGGGCGGTCGAGCGCCTGACCTACACCCACGACCGGGCCACGCTGGCCGAGTCCCGGCCGCTGCGGAAGAAGTCCTCGGCGCTGGTGGTGCTGCGCCACGCCAAGGCTCGCTCCCGCAAGGCGTGGCGCGAGGACGACCGGTTGCGGCCGCTGCTGGCCGAGGGCAGGCGGCAGGCGGCCGACCTGGTGCCGCTGCTGGCGGCGTACGACGTGAGCCGGGTGGTGACGTCGAGCAGCACCCGCTGCGTGCAGAGCGTGACGCCGTACGCCGAGGCCAGCGGCTGGCCCTGCGAGTCGTTCGACGGCCTCAGCGAGGAGGGCGCCTCCCCGAAGGCGCTCCGCGCGATCGCCGACGACCTGCTCCACGCGCGCGACGCCGCGGTGCTGTGCAGCCACCGGCCGGTGCTGCCGGAGGTGTTCGAGGCACTGGGGGTGCCTGCGGTGACCCTGGAGCCGGGCGGGATGGTCGTGGTCCACCACCGCAAGAAGCGGGTGGTGGCGACCGAGGTGCACCAGAAGCCCTGAGGCGAAGTCGGGCGGCTTTCCCCGAATCGTGTGACCCGAACCACCGCCACGCCGTGGTTCATGTGATGGCCGTCTCCTTGCTGGCGAAATGTGGACCTTTGGGTGGTTCGAGTTCACCGGTCGTTCACCCACGGCCACGCATCACGTCACTTCGGCTGCCTACCTTCCTTGACGTCAGAAACGACAAGTCCCCCAGGAGTAACGAAGTGAAGAGCACTTCCCTGCGCCGCGCGATCGTCCCCGGCTTCGCCGCACTCGCGCTGGCCCTCACCGCCTGTGGCGGCGACTCCGGCGCCGAGAGCGGTTCCGCCTCCGGCTCCGTCGCCATCGACGGCTCCTCGACGGTCTTCCCCCTGAGCAACGCCGCGTACGAGCTGCTCAACTCGGAGAACCCCGACATCCGCGCCACGGTCGGCCAGTCCGGCACCGGCGGCGGCTTCGAGAAGTTCTGCGCCGGCCAGACCGACATCTCCGACGCCTCCCGCCCGATCGAGGAGGACGAGGTCGAGGCCTGCGAGAAGGAGGGGATCGAGTTCACCGAGCTCCAGGTCGCCACCGACGCCCTCACCGTCGTCGTCCACCCGGAGCTCGGCGTCGACTGCCTCACCACCGAGCAGCTGATCCAGCTGTGGGAGCCGAACTCCAAGGTCGACAGCTGGTCCGACCTCGACCCGAGCTTCCCCGACGAGGAGATCGCCCTCTTCGGCCCAGGCACCGACTCAGGTACCTACGACTACATGGCCGGTGACGTCATCGGCGACGACTCCGAGTCGACCCGGAAGGACTACGAGTCCTCCGAGGACGACACCGTTCTCGTCCAGGGTGTTTCCAACACGCCGGGCGCGACCGGATACTTCGGCTACACCTACTACGAGGAGAACGCCGACAAGCTCAAGGCGGTCGCCATCGACGACGGCAACGGCTGCGTCGAGCCCTCCGCGGAGACCGCCCAGGCCGGCGAGTACACCCCGCTGTCGCGCCCGCTGTTCATCTACATCAACAACGCGAAGTACAACGACAACGAGGCTGTCGCCGCGTTCACGGACTTCTACATCGAGAACCTCGAGACCATCACCGAGGCAGCCCAGTTCGTCCCGCTGAACGAGGAGCAGTACTCCGAGACCCAGTCCGCCCTCGCGGGCATCTCGGGCTGACCTCGAACCAAGGATCACTAGCGTCAGGAACACATGAGTAGCAACAGCTACACCGAGACAGGCCCGTCCCCCCGGACGGGCCTGTCCGGTGCCCCCGCCAATCTCCGCCGACGGCGCCGCCCCGCGGAGTCGGTCATCAAGGCCGTGCTCTTCGTGTCGGCGTTCCTGTCGGTCGCCATCACCTTCGGCATCGTCTTCGCACTGGCCGAGCCCGTCTTCCAGTTCTTCCGCGAGGTCCCGTTCGGCGAGTTCTTCGCGACCGAGGGTGACTTCGCGGTGCTGCCGCTGGTCGTCGCCACGCTGGTCGTGACGGTCATCGCCCTGCTGGTCGCGGTGCCGCTGGGACTCGGCGCCGCGATGTACCTCAGCGAGTACGCCAGTGCGCGTGTCCGCAAGATCTTCAAGCCGACCCTCGAGCTGCTGGCTGGCGTGCCCTCGGTCGTGTACGGCTTCTTCGCGCTGGTGTTCATCACGCCGACGCTGCTGCAGGACATCCTCAACTTGAAGGTCGGCTTCACCAACGCGCTGGCCGCGGGCCTGATCCTCGGCGTCATGATCATCCCCACCATCGCCTCGCTGGCCGAGGATGCGTTGACCGCGGTGCCGCGCGCGCTGCGCCAGGGCTCGTTCGCGATGGGCGCCAACCGGATGCAGACCACGCTGAGGGTCGTCTTCCCCGCCGCGCTGTCCGGCATCGCGGCCGCCGTCGTGCTCGGCCTCTCCCGCGCTATCGGCGAGACCATGATCGTGGCGCTGGCGGCCGGATCCCAGAAGAACCTCTCGATCGACCCGCGGGAGGGAATGCAGACCATGACCGGCTTCATCGCCCAGACCGCTGGCGGCGAGAACCCGGTCGGCTCGACCGACTACAACATGCTCTTCGCAGTCGGTGCGTTGCTGTTCGTGATGACCCTGGTCATCAACATCATCAGCATCTCGATCGTCCGTCGTTACAGGCAGGCCTACTGATGTCCAACGTCGCCACGACCTCCGCCCGGGAGACCGTCCGCCTCGCCACCGGCAAGAGCAAGGAACGCACGGTCGGCTCGATCGTGTTCCTGTGCGCGCTGTGGTTCTCGCTGTTCTTCGGCGTCATGGTGCTGACGGTGCTGATCGTCGACACGTTCGTCAACGGCCTGCCGCGCTTCGACGCCGAACTGATCACGGACTACGACTCCACGCTCTTCCCAGAGCGCAGCGGCTTCCGCGCCGGCATCCTCGGCAGCATCTGGCTGATGGCGACCACTGCTGTCCTGGCCGTGCCCCTCGGCATCGCGGCCGCGCTGTACCTGGAGGAGTTCGCAGACAACCAGAAGTGGTACAACCGCTTCATCGAGGTGAACCTCCAGAACCTCGCCGCGGTCCCCTCCATCGTCTACGGCCTGCTGGCGGTCGCCGTCATGGCCGTCCTCGGGTTCGGCTTCAAGGGCATCGTGCTCGGCGGCGCCATCGCGCTGGCGCTGCTGATCCTTCCGGTCATCATCATCACGACCCGCGAGGCCGTGCGCGCGGTGCCGAACGAGATCCGTGAGGGCTCCCTGGCCCTGGGCGCCACCACATGGCAGACCACGTGGCGGCAGCTGCTTCCGTCGGCGGTTCCGGGCATCGCGACCGGCACCATCCTGGGCCTCTCCCGGGCGATCGGCGAGGCCGCACCGCTGCTCCTCCTCGGCATCGCCGGGGCCGTCCGCTTCGACCCGGACGGTCTCACCAGCGGGGTCACTGCCCTGCCCATCCAGATCTACCGCCTCAGCACGGCGCCCCAGGAGGAGCTCCGGATCGCGGCGTCGGCCGCCATCATCGTGCTGCTGGTCATGATCCTGGCGATGAACGGCCTCGCCATCTTCATCCGCAACAAGTTCCAGAGGAATTGGTGATATGTCCACCCACCCCAACACCGTCACCGTGCGGAAGGGCGACACTGGTCCCGTGAGCACCTTCGCCGACGCCCACGACGAGGCCGACCGCACCCTGCCCGACCTGCCCCCTGAGCCGGTCATGGAGGCCTTCGGGCTGAACGTCTTCTACGGCGACTTCCACGCCGTGCACGACGTAAACCTGGCCTTCGGGCGCAACGAGATCACGGCGCTGATCGGCCCGTCGGGCTGCGGCAAGTCGACGGTGCTGCGCTGCCTGAACCGGATGAACGACCTGGTCCCGGGCGCGCGCGTCGAGGGCGAGGTGATGTACCACGGCCAGAACATCTACGCCAAGGACGTGGACCCCATCCAGGTCCGCACCCACATCGGCATGGTGTTCCAGAAGCCGAACCCCTTCCCGAAGTCCATCTACGACAACATCGCCTACGGTCCCAAGGTCACCGGCATGAAGGTCGACAACATGGACGACCTGGTCGAGGAGGCGCTGCGGGGGGCCGCGCTCTGGGACGAGGTCAAGGACAAGCTCAAGCAGTCGGCGTACGGCCTCTCGGGCGGTCAGCAGCAGCGTCTGTGCATCGCGCGGACCATCGCGACCAAGCCGGACGTGATCCTCATGGACGAGCCGTGCTCGTCGCTGGACCCGATCGCCACCGCGCGCGTCGAGGACCTGATGCTGCAGCTGCGGGACGACTTCACGATCATCATCGTCACCCACAACATGCAGCAGGCCGCGCGCGTCTCCGACCGGACGGCGTTCTTCACCGCCCGTCCGGACGAGACCACCGGCAACCGCACCGGTCTCCTGGTCGAGTTCAACCAGACCCAGAAGATCTTTGCCAACCCGGCCGACAAGCGCACCGAGGACTACATCTCCGGCCGCTTCGGCTGATCTGGCTGTCGAGCACCAGCGGGCAACGTCATACGGTCCGGTCGCTATAGCGACCGGACCGTATGACGTTACGGGGGCCTTTCCACAGGTGGACCGTCGGTCGGCCGCAGGGTCCGCCGGATCGGGGCAGGGTGGTGGCCGTGCCGCAGCCACCCCGACCCGCCCGCCGAGCCGCCGTGGACGACGACCGTCCGCGCCGTACGGCGTCGCTGCGGGCCGCCCGGCGCCGCCGGGTGGAGCGCCTGGCCGCCCGACAGGCCGGGGTGCTGAGCCGGCCGCAGGTGTACGCCGCGGGCATGACCCGGGCCGAGGTCCGCGCCAACGTGCGGGCCGGCCGGTGGCAGCGCGTGGCCAGCCAGTCGCTGGTCGTGCACACGGGCGCGCTGTCGGACGAGTCCCGGCGCTGGGCCGCGGTGTTCGAGGCCGGACCCCGAGCGCTGCTCGACGGCGCCTCGGCTCTCCAGGCAGCGGGGCTGCGCAAGTTCGACGTCGAGCGGATCCGGGTCTCCGTGCCGCGCGGTGCCCGGGTTCGCCGGGCGCGGGGGGTCGACATCCGGCAGACGCGGCGGCTGCACCCCGACGACCGGGCAGCCGGCCACGGGGTCCCGCGGACGCGCGTGGAGGTGGCGGCCGTGCGGGCCGCCCTCTGGGCGGCGTCGAACAAGCAGGCGGCGCTCGTGCTGACCATGGCCGTGCAGCAGGGGCTGGTCACGGCCGAGCAGCTGTCGGTCGAGATGCTCCGCGTCCTCCGTGACCGCCGTCGCGGCTTCATCCACGGCGTGCTGCTGGACCTGCTCGGGGGAGTGCAGTCCCTCGGGGAGCTGGAGCTGGCGCGGGAGTGCCGACGCCGCGGCCTGCCGGAGCCGTCGCGTCAGGTGCTGCGCCGGGGGCCGCGCGGCTCGTACTTCCTGGACGTCTACTGGGACGCGTGGTCGGTGGTGGTCGAGGTCGACGGCATCCACCACCAGTGGGCGCAGAACGTCGTGGCGGACGCGCTGCGCCACAACGACGTGACGCTGCAGGCGGACACGGTCCTCAGGCTGCCGCTGCTGGGGCTCCGGGTGGCGCCCGACGACTTCTTCGCCCAGATCGCCCGGGCGCTGGGCGCGGCCGGTTGCCCCGGTCTCCCCGCCGCCTGAGCCACTGCCCCGGCCGGGACGTCATACGAAGTGGTGGCTATAGCGACCGGAACGTATGACGTCCCGGCCCCGCCCCGAAGCACCCAGCCTCAGGAGTTCTTGACCACGATCTGCTCGACGATGTTCGCGACCTGCTCGAACGCGTCGATCGCGCTCTCGAGCGACTCGACGATGTCCTTGAGCTTGAGGACCTGCATGGCGTCGAAGCTGCCGCCGAAGAGGTGGGCGAGGGTGCGGCGGTGGTTCTTGTCGCCGGCGTTCTCGAGGCGGTTGATCTCGATCCAGTACTCGTCGAGGTCCTGCATGGCCCGCAGCCGCGGCATCGCGTCGGCGGTGACCTCGGCACAGCGCTGGAGGACGTCGACCTGCTCGGACAGCTGGGTCGGCAGCTCCTTGACCTCGTAGACGACGATCAGGTCGACCGCCTCCTCCATGAGGTCCATGACGTCGTCGAGACCGGACGCGAGCGCGTAGATGTCGTCGCGGTCGAACGGCATGGCGGGCGACTTGTTGACCCGCCGGACGATCTCGTGGGTCGTCTCGTCGGCCACGTGCTCGGCCTCGCGCATGCGGGCCGCGACGTCCTCGCGGTCGGCGCTCTCGTTGAGGATCTCCGCCAGCAGGTCAGCCCCCACGACCAGGTGCTGTGCGGAGACGGTGAACAGGTCGTACACGGAGTTGTCGACCTGGCGGAAGCGGAAACCCACGGTGAACCCTCGGGGGAGAGGCGGAGCAGAACAGTCAACAACTGTAAGGCGTGCCCGCGTCGCCGCCGGACTCAGGAGCCGCTGCGCCGCTTCCGCTGCCGCTCGATGAGCATCGCCTGGAGGTCCTCGGTGCCCTCGTTGCGGTGCCACGTCCCGCTGGCGTCGAGCTCCCACGCCGCGGTCTCCGGAGCGAACGCGCGCTCGAGCAGCTCGCCGACGTCGCGCACGTCGTCCTCACTGGGGATCGGCGACAGCACCTCCACCCGGCGGTCGAGATTGCGGTGCATCAGGTCGGCCGAGCCGATCCAGACGTTGGGGGAGCCCCCGTTGTCGAACCAGAAGACCCGGCTGTGCTCGAGGAACCGGCCGAGGATCGAGCGCACCTCGATCGTCTCCGACAGTCCGGGTACGCCGGGTCGCAGCGCGCAGATGCCGCGCACCAGCAGCTGCACCGGCACCCCCTCCTGGGACGCGAGGTAGAGCGCGTCGATGACGGCCTCGTCGACCACGGAGTTGGCCTTGAACAGGATCCGCGCCGGGCGGCCGGCCCGGTGGTGGCTGATCTCGGCGTGGATCTGCTCGACGAGCCCGGTCCGGATGGAGTCCGGCGCCACCAGCAGCCGCTCGTAGGAGGCGTTGCGGGACAGTCCGCTGAGGTTGTTGAACAGGTGGGCGACGTCCTCGGTGATGACCGGGTCGGTGGTCATCAGGCCGATGTCCTCGTACATCCGCGCGGTCTTGGAGTTGTAGTTGCCGGTGCCGAGGTGGACGTAGCGGCGGATGCCCTCGGGCTCGTCTCGCACCACCAGCGCCAGCTTGCAGTGCGTCTTCAGCCCGACCAGGCCGTAGACGACGTGGCAGCCGGCCTGCTCCAGCTGCCGCGCCCAGCGGATGTTGGCCTGCTCGTCGAAGCGGGCCTTGATCTCGACGATCACCAGCACCTGCTTGCCGGACTCGGCGGCGTCGACCAGGGCGTCGATGATCGGGGAGTCGCCGGAGGTGCGGTAGAGGGTCTGCTTGATGGCCAGCACATGCGGGTCGGCGGCGGCCTGCTCGATGAACCGCTGCACGCTGGTGGCGAACGAGTCGTACGGGTGGTGCAGCAGCACGTCGTGGCGCCGGGTCGCCTTGAAGACGTCGACGGGCGCCGCGGACTCGACCTCGGCCAGCTTGTGGTGGGTGGTCGGGATGAACGAAGGGAAGCGCAGGTCGTCGCGGGAGAGGTCGGCGATGTCGTGCAGGCCCGTCAGGTCGAGCGGGCCGCGGAGCCGGAACACCTCGTCGTCGGAGACGCCGAGCTCGGAGACCAGCAGGTCCAGCACCGCGGCGGAGATCGACTCCTCCACCTCGAGGCGGACCGGCGGGCCGAACCGGCGACGCAGCAGCTCCTTCTCGAGGGCGGCGAGGAGGTTCTCGGCGTCGTCCTCCTCGACGTCGAGATCCTCGTTCCGGGTGACCCGGAAGGTGTGGTACTCGAGCACCTCCATGCCGGGGAACAGCCGACGCAGGTGCTCGCCGATGACGTCCTCGAGCGGCACGAACCGCTGGTTGCCCAGGGGCACGAACCGGTTGAAGATCGGCGGCACCTTCACCCGGGCGAAGTGCTGCTTGTCGGTCTTGGGGTTGCGCACCAGGACCGCGAGGTTGAGCGACAGCCCGGAGATGTAGGGGAACGGGTGCGCCGGGTCGACGGCCAGCGGGGTGAGCACGGGGAAGACGCGGTCCTTGAAGAGCCGCTTGCAGGTCTTCTGCTCCTCCTTGTCGAGCTCGGACCACCGGACGAGCTGGATCTTCTCGTCCTCCAGCGCCGGCACGACGTCGTCGCGGAACACCCGCGCGTGCCGCTCCATCAGCGCCCGGGTCTCGGTCCAGATCTGCTCGAGGACCTCCCGCGGCAGCAGGCCGGAGGCCGCCTTGACGGCCACGCCGGCGGCGATGCGGCGCTTGAGGCCGGCGACCCGGACCATGAAGAACTCGTCGAGGTTGCTGGCGAAGATCGCCAGGAAGCGCACTCGCTCGAGCAGCGGCAGCTCGGGGTCCTCGGCCAGCTCGAGGACCCGCTGGTTGAAGTGCAGCCAGGAGAGCTCGCGGTCGAGGAACCGGTCGTCGTACTTCTCGACCGCAGCGAGTGACTCGTCGTCGGGGACATAGGGAGGGTCGACGTCGAAGGTCTCGCTGAGAGCGGCGTCGTCCAGGGCTTCGCTCTCGGGGTGCATGTGGGCCAGTGTGGCACCGATGCGGGAACGGTGGGCGACCCGAACCGGTGAGGTCCACCCGGCGAGCGCCCTGTTCAGCAGGGCCGTACCGCCGGTAGGTTGCCGGACCGTGAGCCGCCCCGACCTCGCCCGCCTCGGGCACGCAGCAGAGTCCCTCACGTTCCGCACCGCCCTCGCCCTCCCGGAGCGGGTGCAGCGGCTGCTGGCCGGTCCGCCCGTGGTCGTGGACGGACAGACGCTCGCGGTCGACACCCAGCTGATGCAGCGGCTGCAGCAGCTGGTGCGGGAGCCCGGGCCGGAGACGCTCGCCATCGAGGACGCGCGTCGCGCGATGCTGCGGCAGGCCCGGCTGGCCGGCGGGAACCAGCCCATCGGTGCGGTGCGGGACCTGCCGCTGGGGGACCTGCCCGGGCGGCTGTACGTGCCGACCGAGAAGGTGGCCGTCTCCGGCAACGGCGCCGGCCACCCGCTGCTGCTGTTCTTCCACGGCGGCGGCTGGGCGTACGGCGACCTCGACTCCCACGACGCCGCCTGCCGGTTCGTCGCGGAGCGCTCGGGTGTCCAGGTGCTCGCGGTCGACTACCGGCTGGGACCCGAGCACCCGTTCCCCGCGGCGTACGAGGACGCGTTGGCCGCGCACCGCTGGGTTGTCGAGAACGCCGAGTCGCTGGGGGTCGACCCGCAGCGGATCGCGGTGGGCGGTGACTCGGCCGGCGGCAACCTGGCCGCAGGTGTCGCCCTCGCGGCCGCCGAGGCGGGGCTGCCGCTGGCGTTCCAGCTGCTCGTCTATCCCGGGACCGACCTGCGCGGCGGCACCAGGAGCCGCGAGCTCTTCGCGGAGGGCTTCTACCTGACCAGCCGGTTCATCGAGGTCACGCTCGAGGCGTACGCTCCGGACCCGGCCACCCACGAGGACCCGCGGCTCAGCGTGCTGCTCGCCGACGTCCCCGCCGGGCTCGCGCCGGCGTACGTCGTCACCGCGGGCTACGACCCGTTGCGCGACGAGGGCGAGGCCTACGCCCGCAAGCTGGCCGACGCGGGCGTCGAGGTAGAGCTCAAGCGGTTCCCGGACCAGATCCACGGCTTCTTCAACATGGTGGGCGCCGGGCGCACCTCACGCGCGGCCGTCGCCCAGATCGCGGCGAAGCTGCGGGCGGCCCTGACGAGCGCGCCGGTCGCCGGCTGACTCGATAGTTCGTGACGTTCGGGTCGCTCCGGAGGCGTTTCGGCGACCCGAAGGTCACGAACTGTCCGGGCTGATCAGTAGACCAGCGCCTGCACGTCCGGGCGCAGGACCTCCTCGGCGAAGACGGCCGCGCCGGCGATCCGGACCCCCTCGCGCACGTCGCCCTCCGCGATGTCGCGGCGTACGGCGCACTGGGTGCAGACCGTGACCGTCCCCGCCGCGAGCAGCGTCTCGAGCAGGTCGGACAGCGGCGCGGCGTGGGGGAGAGAGAACTCCTCGGCCCTCCCGGGGACCCCGAACCAGGCCGCCTCGCCGGTCAGCCACAGCGACACCTCGGCGCCCGACGCGGCGGCCGTGGCGGCGACGGTGAACGCCTGGTTGCAGCGTTCGGCGTCCTCCGCGCCACAGGTGACCTTGACGACCAGGGGACGGGCGGCGGTGCTCGACATGCGCCCCAGAGTAGGGCGTGCCTAGACTCGCCCCCATGCCGTTCGAGCTCCCCGAGAACCTCCATCCCGACTGTGGCCCCGTCGCGTGGATGCTCGGCACCTGGCGCGGCAACGGGCACGGCGACTACCCGACGATCGACGCGTTCCAGTTCGGCCAGGAGCTGATCTTCACCCACGACGGGCGGCCGTTCTTCCACTACATGTCGCGGGCCTGGATCATCGACGACAAGGGCGAGAAGGTCCGCGACGCCGCGATCGAGACCGGCTTCCTGCGCTGCCGCCCCGAGGGCAAGGTCGAGCTGCTGCTCACGCACAACACCGGCTTCACGGAGGTCTGGTACGGCGAGGCCGACGGCGGCAAGCTCGACCTGACGACCGACGCGGTCGTCCGCACCGAGTCCGCCAAGGAGGTCACCGGCGGCAAGCGCCTCTACGGCAACGTCGAGGGCGACCTGCTCTACGCCTACGACATGGCCGCGGTCGGCCAGGCGCTGCAGCCCCACCTGTGGGCCCGGCTCCAGCGCGCGTAACCGGTGGTCGAGGTGCGAGCGGAGCGAGCCTCGAGACCCGGTGAGGGTCGCAGGGCATGAACGACTGGCGGGAGAAGCTCCGCGGCAGCGGCTACCGGCTCACGCCGCAGCGCGAGCTGATCCTGCAGGCGGTCGACCGGCTCGGCCACGCGACCCCCGACGAGGTCCTCGCGGAGGTACGCCGCCACTCGGCCGCCGTCAACGTCTCCACCGTCTACCGCACCCTCGAGGTGCTCGAGGAGCTCGGGCTGGTCCGCCACGCGCACCTGTCCGACCGGGCGCCGACGTACCACTCGGTCGGCGGCCACGAGCACTTCCACCTGGTGTGCCGGAATTGTCACCGCGTCGTGTCCGTTGACCCTGATGTGCTGCGGCCGCTGCTGGCGACGCTGCACGAGCAGCACGGCTTCGACGCCGACGTCGGGCACCTGACGGTCTTCGGCACCTGCGCCGAGGGCCGGGACTGCCGGCCCGACGTACCGTCGACGGAGTCGACCCAGACGCAGCCGACCGAGGAAGAGTGAGATGAGAAGCCCCCTGCTGGACCTGCCGGGCGCCGTCGCCGGCGACGGCGTCGACGCCGACGTGGCCGCCCACTACGGCTCGTTCAACACCGAGCAGCGCACGCTCGCCTCGGGCAGCGGGTTCGTCGACCTGTCCCACCGCGACGTCCTCCGCGTGACCGGCCCCGACCGGCTGACCTGGCTGCACTCGCTGACCACCCAGCACCTCACCGACCTGCCGCCGAAGCAGTGGACCGGCGTGCTGGTGCTCAGCCCCAACGGCCACGTCGAGCACGCGTTCTACGGCTTCGACGACGGCGAGACGTTCCTCGCCCACACCGAGCCCGGGCAGGGCGCCGCGCTGGTGGAGTTCCTCGACCGGATGCGGTTCATGATGCGGGTCGAGGTCGCGCTGGTCACCGACGAGCTCGCCGTCACCTGGCGGCCGCGGTCGACCGACGACGACGCGCCGGCGGCCACCGACTTCTACGCCCGCTACGAGCTCGTCCCGCGCGCCCAGCTGCCGGCGTACGCCGAGGCGGCGGGGCCGGCGTGCGGGCTGTGGGCGTTCGAGGCGCTGCGGATCGCGCAGGGCGAGCCGCGGCTGGGCCTCGACACCGACCACCGGACGATCCCCAACGAGGCCGGCTGGATCGGCTCGGCGGTCCACCTCGACAAGGGCTGCTACCGCGGTCAGGAGACGGTGGCCCGGGTGCACACGCTGGGCCGGCCGCCGCGCCGGCTGGTGCTGCTGCACCTCGACGGCTCCGAGAACCGGCTGCCCGCGGTGGGCGCG
Source organism: Nocardioides sp. GCM10027114 (assembly GCF_042659625.1). Taxonomy (NCBI): domain Bacteria; kingdom Bacillati; phylum Actinomycetota; class Actinomycetes; order Propionibacteriales; family Nocardioidaceae; genus Nocardioides; species Nocardioides sp. GCM10027114. The sequence continues at coordinate 59,239 of NZ_JBHSSS010000013.1, read as the reverse complement.
GAGCTGAAGCACGGCGACAAGGTCGTCGGCTTCGTCGGCACCTCCGCCCGCCACCACGAGCTCGGCCCGATCGCGCTCGGGCTGGTCAAGCGCAACGTCCCGGTCGACGCGACCCTCGAGGTCGACGGCATGCCGGCCGGCCAGGAGGTCGTCGTCGACCCCGAGGTCGGGCTGCACGTCCGGCCGAACCTGCGCTGAGCCGCCCCGCCCGGGTGCCGGCTCGCGCGCGTACCCCGGGCTCAGGCCTCCGGCCGCCGGTACATCACGTGGGTGTCCAGGTCGGCGTGGGTGAACCCGAGCTTGGTGTAGACCGCCTTGGCCGGCTCGTTGTCGGACTCGACGTAGAGGATGACCTCGTCGACGCCCTTGCCCGCCATGTGCTCGAGCCCGGCGAGGGTGAGCGCGCGGCCGACGCCGGTGCCCTGTGCCTCGGGGGCGACCCCGACGACGTACACCTCGCCGACCTCGGGCGAGTGCTGCTTGGTCCAGTGGAAGCCGACCAGGTGGCCGTCGCCGGAGTCGGCGACCAGCAGGCCGGTCGGGTCGTACCACGACTGCGCCATCCGGTCGGCGAGGTTGCCGGCGTCCATGGCGCCCTGCTCGGGGTGGTGGGCGAAGGCCTCGGCGTTGACGCGGATGAGCTCGTCCTCGTCGCCCGGCTCGAAGACGCGGATGATCGCTGCGTCGAGGGTCGGCACGACCGGGAGCTGCTCGCTGGTGAGGCGCCGCATCACCCACAGCTCGCGGACCCGCTCGAAGCCGTGCGCCTCCGCGAGCCGCGCGGCAGCCGGGTGGTCGGCGTGCGACCACGCCTGTAGCCCGGGGTGGTCCTGCTCGGCCAGCGCCTGCCCGAGCAGCCGCGCGCCGACGCCCTCGCCGCGGTGGTCGGGATGGACGCAGAGGCTGAGGTCGTCGCCGATCACGAGCGCGAAGCCCTCGTCGGTGACCCACTCGTGGACACCGATCCCGCGCCGGATCGCCAGCCACGTCGCCTCGTCGATGGGCGCGGCCCCGTCCGCCTGCTCGGCGGCCTCGGCGATCCGGTTGATGCGGTCGATGTCGCTCACCCGGTCCACCCTAGGAGCCGCGGGCAACGTCATACGTTCCGGTCGCTATACCGACCGGTTCGTATGACGTCCGGTGCGAGCCTCAGGCCCCGGCCTCGGAGTCCTCGCGCTCGGCCGCCTTCGGGTCGCCGCTGTCGGAGGCGCGGTCGCGGTCCTTGGCCGGGAGCACGAACCGGTAGCCGACGTTGCGGACGGTGCCGATGAGCGTCTCGTGCTCGGGGCCGAGCTTGGCCCGCAGGCGGCGTACGTGGACGTCGACCGTGCGGGTGCCGCCGAAGTAGTCGTAGCCCCACACCTCCTGGAGCAGCTGCTGGCGGGTGAAGACCCGGCCGGGGTGCTGGGCGAGGTACTTGAGGAGCTCGAACTCCTTGAACGTCAGGTCGAGGACGCGGCCGCCGATCTTGGCGGTGTACGTCGCGTCGTCGACGACGACCTCGCCGGTGCGGATGACGTGGGCGTCGGGGTCCTCGGCGACCCGCTGCGCGGCCAGCCGGCCGACGGCGAGCTTGATGCGCGCCTCGAGCTCGGCGGGCCCGCAGGTGTGGAGGACGACGTCGTCCATGCCCCAGTCGTGGGCGACGACCGAGAGCCCGCCCTCGGTGACCACGAGGAGCAGCGGCACGTCGGTACCGGTCATCCTGATGAGGCGGCACAGGTCGCGGGCGTGGGCGAGGTCCTGGCGGCCGTCGACGAGCAGCAGGTCGGCGTCCGGAGCGTCGATCAGGGCGCTGCCCTCGGCGGGCAGGATCTTGACCTGGTGGGCCAGCAGGCCGAGCGCCGGCACGACCTCCGCGCTCGGCTGGAGGGCGCTCGTGAGCAGCAGCAGGGTGCTCATGGGGCCTCCTCCCGGTTGCGCCGATACGGAAGGATATCGAGGCATGAGCGACGTCACGGGAGGTTCGGGCACGGGTGAGACGGCCGACACGGTCGTCGATGCTGCCGGCGCGGCCGGTGTCGTCACCGTGCGCTACTGGGCCTCGGCGCGCTGGGCGGCCGGCGTGGAGACCGACGAGGTGCCCGTCGACGGGCCGCTCTCGCTGGCCGAGGTGACCCGCCGGGCCGGTGCGCTGCACGACGGCACGCGGCTGCCGCAGGTGCTCTCGATCTGCTCGGTACTGGTCGGCGAGAAGCCGGCCGGGACGAACGACCCGGAGACCGTCACGGTCTCGCCGGGTGACCGCGTGGAGTACCTCCCGCCGTTCGCCGGCGGCTGATCCCGGCTTCCTGCCACGTGGCGTGCCGACGTCGGCCGGGGTCCGGGCACGCGCCGAGGGCCGCTCTCGGTGGGGGCGAGGAGCGGCCCTCGGCATCACGGGTGAGCGGCACCTCCCGCCGCGATGCCCAGGGGCGCGGCGAGGGGATGTCAGCGGCCGGATGAGGCGACCGGCCGCGGACCGCGCCGATGCGCGCTTCCCCCGTTCGAGGCCATGCAAGTGGATCCCGGGACGGAGGTCCCGGGATCCGGGATCTCTTTACCCAGGCCCCGGCGACTGGTCTGGACCGGCGTAACCAATCGTCGTTAAAGGCAACCGTCCTCCCCAAATTTGGGTAGAACGTCCCGGGACGTCCACCGGGGAGGGGTGGACGTCTTTCCACGGCCGCCTGTGGCCATCTAACCGGGAGGGGAAGAGAAGTGAAGAAGTCGACCAAGGGGGCTCTGGCCGCATCGGCCGCCGCGCTGCTGCTGCTGGGGGGTCTGGGCACGCAGGCGTCGTGGACCGACGGGCAGTCCATCGACAAGGCTGGTATCCAGAGCGGCAGGCTCGCCCTCGTGGATCCTGCCTGCCTGAAGTGGGAGCTGAAGGCCGACGCCAATGACCTCACGGCCACCGAGCTCACGCCCGATGCGCTCCAGGAGAACCTGCTCCCGGAGAAACTGGCCCCCGGCAACATTCTGACTCGTGTGTGCACCTTCACGGTGTCGGCCGAGGGACACGGCATCAAGGCGAACCTGCAGCTCGCCGCCCCGACCGTGTCGGGAGAGAACGCGCTGGCCACCCTTCTTCGAAACGGCAATGTGACGGCCGAGTACCACCGGGGTACAGACGCGATCAGTTCGGGTGCTGCTGTGGATAACGGCGACACGATCAAGGCAACGATCAAGGTGGTCCTGCCCACCGCAGCGGAGAACGCGACCCAGAATCTCGCGGCGACGCTCGACGCCATCACCGTCACGGTCAAGACGCCGACCAACCCGGCCTGACGGCCGGCAGGTTCCCAGCCAGGCGGTCCCGCGGCGACCTCGCCGCGGGACCGCCGGTGACTGCCATGGTGGACACAGCCTCGGACTCAGTCCTCGCCGGCGTACGCCGCGTCGGTGAGGTGGTCCTGCTCCTAGTCGTCGTGGGATCGGCGTTGGCCGCAGTGGTCATCCCGCGACTGGACGGCGCGCAACCGCTCGCCGTGACGACCGGCTCGATGTCGCCGGTGATGCCGCCGGGCACCCTCGTGGTGGTCCGGCCGGTGGAGGCCGCGGACATTGCCGTCGGCGACGTCATCACGTTCATGCCGCGCGAGAACGACCCGACGGTGGTCACCCACCGGGTGGTCAGCATCGGCTTCGACATGGGCGGAGAGATGGTCTTCGTGACGAAGGGGGACGCCAACGACGTCGCCGACCCGGCGCCGGTGCGCGAGATCCAGCTCGTCGGCAAGCGGTGGTACTTCGTGCCCTGGCTCGGCTACGTCACGACATTCCTGGATTCGCAGAAGCGGACAGTCGGAACGGTGCTGCTGGCCGGGGGCCTGCTGCTCTATGCGCTCGTCATGTTCGGGGGCGCGGCTCTTGACCGGGTGCGCCGGCCCGAGCGGCCCGAGGAGGAGGCGCAGCAGTCGGAGGCGCTCCTGGAGGTGGCTCGTGACTAGGGCGAGGACGACCCGCCGGGCTGCGGCGCGGCTGGTCGGTGGCCTGTCGGCGCTGGCGTTACTCGGGCTCGGCAGCGGGGAGACCCTGGCGGCCTGGACCGATGCCAAGTCGGTCCCGGGCGTGACGGTGCAGACCGGGCGGGTCGATGTCCTCGTGAACGGTGCGGACTCGATCACGGGGTTCGCAGGGCTCAGTCAGGATTGGTGGACCCCCGGCACCGTGCGCGCGGCCTCGCTGACCGTGCGCAACAACGGGAACCTTCCGGCCGCCTACTCGGTGGGGTTCGCCGGCAGCAACAGCGCTGTTCACGGGGCGCTGGAGCGCTCGGTTGTCGTGGGTGGCACTCCGAGCGGCACGGGTTGCTCAGGTGGCACCCCGGTCGGGGGCGCGCCGCTCGCGCCGGGGGCCAGCGAGTCGATCTGCGTCGAGGTGCGACTGAAGTCGAACGCGGAGACGTCGGTGGCGGGCAGGACCAGTGATCTCGGGATCACCGTCACCGGCTCGACCACCGCCGGCCACTGGTCCGACCCGGTGCCGGTCAACGGGACCCGGATCGCGACGCCGGCGATCAAGGCGCCCACCATTGCGTGCTCGGCACCGGTGCTGGGGCAGGTGACTGTCTCGTGGGGGGAAGTGCCGGGCGCGACTGGGTACCGCCTCTACGTAGCAGGTCTGCAGGTCGGCGATGATCTTGGATCAACAGCGAGAAGTGTGCAGATACCCACGCCACTGGGCCTGGTCAAGATGCGCGCCTTGTTCGGGTCGGGCACCTGGGAGTCCGATCTGTCGGCGGCCTGCTGATTCGACGTGGGCGCGCGGTGGGCCATGGCGTGGTAGCAATGAACGCCACAGCACTCCGTCGGGGAGCCCGACCGCAAAGGATTCCCATGCGCCGCACTGCCTTGGTCACGCTCACGCTGGTCGCCGTCGGCACCCTCGCCGGCTGCTCGGCCGATGCCGTCGACAAGACCGACGTCGAGGAGCAGATCTCGACCCAGCTCGAGGCCGAGGTCGGCCAGACCCCCGACCGGATCGAGTGCCCCGGCGACCTCGATGCCGAGGTCGGCGCGACGATGACCTGCCTGCTGTACGCCGGCGAGGACAACATCGACGTCGACGTCGAGGTGACCTCGGTCGACGGCGACGAGGTGAACTTCTCCATCCAGGTCGCCGAGGAGGTCAACTAGCGACCCCTCGCGCCGGCTCCGCGGGCAACTGGTGGCAGCTCGCGCCGTTTCGGGCGGCAACTGGTGGCAGCTCGGCGACCTGGAGGGATGAAGTGCTGGGCGGTTGAGGTGGGTCAGGCCTCGATCGCGGTGCGGCCGGCGTCGCCGGTGGTGACCTCGATCTTGCGCGGCTTGGCCTTCTCGGCGACGGGGACCTTCAGGCGCAGCACGCCGCCGTCGTACGTGGCCTCGATCTTGTCGAGGTCGAGGTTGTCGCCGAGGACGAGCTGGCGGCTGAACATGCCGCGGGGACGCTCGGAGGCGAGCATCTCCCAGTCGCCGTTGCGGGCGACCCGCTCGGCGCGGACGGTGAGCACGTTGCGCTCGACGTCGAGGTCGATGCTCTCGGGCGAGACGCCCGGCAGGTCGAACTCGATCACGAAGCTGTCGCCCTCGCGCCAGGCGTCCATCGGCATGACGGCGGGACGGTTGGTGGTGCCGAACATCTGCTGGGTCAGACGGTCGAACTCACGGAACGGGTCGGTGTTGCGGAGCAGCATCACGGTCTCCTCCTTCTCCTCTCGATCTGATGCCTTCGGGTGGGATAACCTGTATCCGCTGTTACATATTCCTTGTAGCGCGGGGGTCAGATGAAGTCAAGTGGCTGAGGGTCAAGTGGCTGAGAGGAGCCGGCCGATGGCAGCGAGCGACCGGGGGGTCTACGCCATCTCGGTGGCCGCCGAGATGGTCTCGATGCAGGTGCAGAACCTCCGCGTCTACGAACGGCGCGGCCTGGTCGAGCCCGACCGTACGCCGGGTGGCACCCGCCGCTACTCCCCGCAGGACGTGGAGCGGCTGCACCGGATCCGCGACCTGCTCGACGAGGGCCTCAACCTGGCCGGCGTCGCCAAGGTGCTCGAGCTCGAGGCCACGCTGGAGGCCCGGCTCGAGCGGCTGCGGCTGCTGGAGCGCGAGGTCGAGGAGCTGCGGGCGGCGGTCGGGCCGAAGCGCCGCCGCTGAGCCGCCGCGGCTGCCAGACTGGCGGCCGTGACCGCTCCTCCGGAGCCGCCGCCGCTCCGCACCCACCAGGCGCTCGCGCTCGACGCGCTGGCGCGGGCCTGGGACGCCGGGCGACGCCGGGCCTGGGTGGTGCTGCCGCCCGGGGCGGGCAAGACCCGGGTCGGCCTGGAGACGATCGGGGCGGCGCTCGCCGACGGGCCCGACCGGGTGGCGGCCCGCGCCGTGGTGCTCGCGCCCAACACCGCGATCCAGGCGCAGTGGGTCGCCCAGGCCCTCGCGCACGGCCTCGACGCCGGCACCGAGCGCGACCTCTCGGCCGCCGTCACCTGCCTCACCTACCAGTCCCTCGCGGTCTTCGACCCCGACGCCGAGGTCGCCGACGACCCCGAGGACGAGCCGGAGGTTCCGGTCGCCGCGGAAGCCGGTCCGGACGTGGAGTCGACGCCCAGCACCGTCCTGCTCGACCGGCTCCACCCCAACGGCCGCGACCTGGTCGCCCGGATGCAGCAGGTCGACGGGCTGCTGCTGGTGCTCGACGAGTGCCACCACCTGCTGGAGGTCTGGGGCCGGCTGCTCGGCGAGCTGCTGCACACCCTCGAGGAGGCCCGGGTCCTCGGGCTCACCGCAACCCCGCCGGACGCGCTGACCGCGGACCAGGCGGCACTGGTCCACGAGCTGTTCCGCGAGGTCGCCTTCCGCGCCGGGGTGCCGGCGGTGGTCAAGGAGGGCCACCTCGCGCCGTTCGCCGAGCTGGCCTGGCTGACCGCGCCCACCGCCCACGAGGCCCAGTGGCTGGCCTCGGAGGCCACCCGCTGGAGCGAGCTCACGACGTACCTCACCGACCCGGCGTTCGGGACCGTGCCGTTCCTGGAGTGGCTGCGGGTCCGGTTCGTCCAGCCCGTTCCGCACACCCGCACCTGGGCCGAGCTCGTCAAGGCCGAGCCGGTGCTCACCGCGGCCGCGCTGCGGCTCAGCCACGCCGGCCTGCTCGCGCTCCCCGAGGGTGCCAGGCTCACCGAGGAGCACCGCCGCGCCCCCGACGCCGCCGACTGGGTCGCGCTGCTCGACGACTGGGTGGTCACCCACGTCTCCCGTAGCGAGGACCCCCGTGACGCGGCGGTGCTGGAGTCGGTGCGGGCGGCGCTGCCGTCGGTGGGCTACCTCCTCACCAAGCGGGGGGTACGCCGCGGGCGGACGCCCGTCGACCGGGTGCTGGCGCGCTCCGCGGCCAAGACCACGGCCGCCGTCGAGATCGTCGCCCACGAGGTGGACCTGCTGGGACCGGGCGCGCGGGTGCTCGTGCTGTGCGACCACGAGCGCGCCTCGGCCACGCTGCCCACCGGCCTGCAGGGGGTCATCGACGCGCAGTCGGGCTCGGCGTACGCGACGGTGGAGGCGCTGGTCGCCGACCCGGCCACCGCCGACCTCGGTCCGCTGCTGGTCACCGGTCGCACCGTCGCCGGCGCGGCCACCACGCTGGCGGAGCTGGCCGAGTTCGTCGGCGAGCGGGTGCCCCGGCTGGCCGGCCGGCTCGAGGTCCGCGAGGGCGACGGCAAGGTCGCCGAGCTGGCCGGGCCGTGGACGTCGCGCGCCTGGGTCGGACCCGTGACGGAGTTCTTCGAGGAGGGCCGCTGCCAGGTGCTGGTCGGCACCCGCGGCCTGCTGGGCGAGGGCTGGGACGCCCGTCGGATCACCGGACTCGTCGACCTCACCACCGCCACCACACTCACCGCGGTGGTGCAGACCCGCGGCCGCGCGCTGCGCACCGACCCCGCGTGGACGGAGAAGGTCGCGGTCAACTGGACGGTCGTGTGCGTCACCGAGGACCACCCGACCGGCGGCAAGGACTGGGCGCGGCTGGTCCGCAAGCACGAGGGGTTCCACGGCGTCGACGACGACGGCGACATCGTCGACGGGGTGGCCCACATCGACCCCGCGTTCTCGCCCTACGCGCCGCCGCCGGTGGCCGACTTCGACGCGCTCAACGCCCGGATGCGGGTCCGCGCCGCGGGCCGGGACGAGGTGCGCGACCGGTGGCGGGTGGGGGAGCCGTACCGCGACCAGGTCGCTGCCACCCTCCGGATCGTCTCGCCGGCTGCGGCTCCTGCGGTGGACCAGCCGGAGGCCACGGTGACCCGGCTCGCGCTCACCCCGGCCCCGCTGGCCGCGCACGCCGAGGGGATCGAGGTGCGCGACCCGGCCGTGCAGCCGCCGCCGCGGGTCACCGGCTGGCGCGGCGCGCTGGTGGCCGCCGCGAGCTGGCCCCTCACCCGCCCCGAGCGGGCGGCCGCGCTGCGCGACTGGGTCACCTCCTACGCCGACGCGGCCACCGCCACCCCGTCGCTGGGCCGGGTCGCCGCCGCGGTCGCCGACGCGCTCCACGCGGCCGGGCTGACCGGCGCCGGTGCGGACGCGGTCGTGGTCGAGGTCCACCCCGGCGGAGAGCACCGCTGCCGGCTCGACACCGGCGGTGCCGCCACGGAGGAGGACGCCGCGGCCTTCGCCACCGCCCTCGACGAGGCGCTCGCGCCGGTCGCCGTGCCGCGGTACGTCGTGTCCCGGTACGCGCTGTCCGGCCCGCCCGGGCTGCGCCGGACGCCGCGGACCCGCGGCGGGGCGTTGGCCGCCCTGCGCGGCGTACGCCCGGACGGGGAGGTGTGGCACCCGGTCCCGGCGGTCCTCGGCGTCAACGCCAAGCGGGCCGGCGCCTACCGGGAGGCCTGGACCCACTGGATCGGCGGCGGCCGGCTGCTCTTCACCGGTTCGCCCGAGGGCGCCGGCGTGCTCGCCGCCCAGCAGGGCGCCGACCCGTTCGCGGCGACCACCGTGCTGCGCCGGCACTGGCTGTGAGGTGACGGCGGTGACGCGGGCGGGAATGAGTGCGGGCGCCGCAGCGTTGGGCGCGACATGACCGCCGGAGCCTGGGTGCTGCTCGTCGCCGTCGTGGGCGCCATCGCCTTCGGCGTCTACCGCGCCGCCGTCGACGGTCGCTTCCGCGGCACCCACCCCGTCCGCGGCGCATCCGGTGGAGACGAAGCCGGTGGATCCGGTGGTCGAGCCATATCCGGTGGTCGAGGTGCGAGGCGCCCCGGCGCCGAGCCTCGAGACCCCAGCACCGACGCAGGGCCGGAACCCTCGCCCCTGCTGATGCAGGCCATCGACCACACCCTCGGCGAGACGGCCACCTTCGTGCAGTTCTCGTCCGCCTTCTGCGCGCCCTGCCGCGCGACCCGCCGGATCCTGCACGACGTCGCCGAGATCGTGCCCGGCGTGGTCCACCACGAGATCGACGCCGAGCACCACCTCGACCTCGTCCGGCACGTCGGCGTGCTGCGGACCCCGACCACGCTGGTCCTCGACGCCCGTGGGGCCGAGGTCGCCCGCGCCAGCGGGGCGCCGACCAAGGCGCAGGTGCTGACACAGCTGGCTTCCCTCGCCTGACCGCTTCGACAGGGGTATGGTCGGGACCATCCAGGCGGGCGTCCAGAAACCGGCGTTCCGACCCGGACATGGGCGTCGGGGGACGCCCCGAGTCGACTCGGGTGTGCTCATGGTTGGGGACTTCGATCGCGATCTGACCGCGATCTGGAGGTGGTGCCGACCTCGGAGATGCTGGCGGCGCACCACCATCCGGACGACCTTGCCAAGGTCCAGGACGTGGTGCTCGACGCCCTCGAGGAGGGTGGGCTGTTCACCTCGTACCACCGCATGATCGACAGCCAGAGCCGGACGCACCACGTCCGTGTGGTCGGTGAGACCATCACCAACACCGACGGTGACGTCGCCTGGTTGCGGGGGTACGTCGTGGGCGTCAGCGAAGTCCGCCGCGACGAGATCGAGGCGTCCATCGCTCCGGCCGTCGAGGGGGCCACCCGCCACCGCGCGGCGATCGAGCAGGCGAAGGGCGCGCTGATGCTCGCCCGCGGGGTCGACGCCGACACGGCGTTCGGGATCCTGCGCCGCTGCTCGCAGCGCGCCAACCTCCGCGTGAACGTCCTCGCGGAGCGGCTCGCCGACCTCCTCGCGACGGCAGAGTCCGGCGACACGGACCTGGTCGGCCTGCTCGCGAGGGCCGCGGGGCTCCCGGACGACGAGCTGAGGGCGCTGGCGGAGCCGGCGTCCCTCGAGCGCTGACGCGGCCGGGGTGCGCTCATGGGCGAGATCCTGTGTGACCGCAGACTGGTCGCGCGCCAGTCCGGGCTGGTCGGTGTGTACGTGTGGCGGGTCCGTCAGGACCGCTGGTGGTGGTCGGAGGACCTGTACCGGATCCACGGCTTCGAACCGGGTGAGGTCGTGCCGACGACCTCGCTGCTGGTCGCCCACCAGCACCCGGACGACCTCGTCAAGGTCTGGGGTGCGATCGGTGGCGCGCTCCGCGATGGCGGTCCCTACAGCTGCTACCACCGGATCCTCGACAGCGACCGGCGTACCCGCAACGTCGTCATGGTCGGCGAGGCGACCGCCGACGACGACGGCGACGTGATGTGGATGCGGGGGTTCGTCGTCGACCTGACCGAGCAGCGCCGCCACGATCTGCAGGTCTCGATCACGGAGGCGGTCGAGGGCGCGACCCGCCACCGCGCGGCGATCGAGCAGGCGAAGGGCGCGCTCATGCTCACCTACGGCCTCGACGCGGAGACGGCGTTCGAGGTGCTGCGCCGCTGCTCCCAGCGCGCCAACGTCAAGCTCAGCCTCCTGGCCGAGCGACTGACCGGCCTGTTCACCTACGGGCGAGGTGGTGAGGGCGACCTGCTCGACCTGATCGCGATCTCCGCGCAGCTCCCGGAGGACGAGGTGCGCGCGCTCGCCCTCCCGCAGGAGTCGCTGGGTCCCTGACCTCCCGCCCGGGAATGGAGCGGCCGGTCTCGTGGTTGCGGCAGTCGTGACCAGCCGCGCCGTCCCGCCGCCGTACGGGCGAGGCGTGGCGTGATGTCCACCATGTGGATCGGCGTCTCGCCATTCGAGAACCCGATTCTGCGGGTGGGGGCCGGCACCCCTACTCTGATCCCCATGCCGACGACCATGCTGACCAAGCGCCGGGCAGTGGACCACTGCCGCGTGCGGTCGTCGCTGTGTCGAATGTCCTGACGGGACGCGTCACCCTCGCCACGCCGTCCGCCGGATCGCCTCGCTGATCCTGCGTCGACCCGGGCGGAGTCCCTCCTCGCGCTGCTGCGCACCGTGACGCTCCCGTGCCCTGCCCGCACGCCCGCACCAGGACCCGCAGGAGAGACATGACCACGCTCAGCCACACCGGCGCCACCGCCGGCAGACCAGCCGCCGCGGCGGCGCAGGTCGACCCGCGCGGCCAGCGCTTCGCGGCCGCCGTCACGACCGTCGTGCTGGCGGCGGTGCTGCTGCTGGCGCCGAGCCCGGCCGCGGTCGCGCTGCTGGCCGTGCAGACCGCGCTGTTCGCGCTCGCCGCCGGCCTCGGGGTGCAGCGCACCCCGCACGCCTGGGCCTACCGGACCCTCGTCCGGCCCCGCCTCGGCCCGCCCGCCGAGCTCGAGGACGCCGCCCCGCCGCGCTTCGCGCAGGCCGTGGGCCTCGCCTTCGCCTCCGTCGCGCTCGTCGGGTTCCTGACCGGCGCCACCCTCATCGGCCTCGTCGCGACCGGCTTCGCCCTCGCCGCCGCCCTCCTCAACGCCGCCTTCGGCTTCTGTCTCGGCTGCGAGATGTACCTGCTCCTCAAGCGGGCCACCACCCGCTGATCCGGTGGTTGAGGTGCGAGGCGCTCCAGCGCCGAGCCTCGAAACCCCGTGAGTGAACTACCGACCGCAACCGACGGCGGTCGAGCCCGTCGAGACCTGCTCCCGACCACAGACACCACACAGAGAACGTCCCACAGAAGAGAGAAGAGATCACCATGAGCCGCGAGAACTCCCTCGTCTCCGCCCAGTGGGTGGAGGACCACCTCGACGACGACAAGGTCGTCCTGATCGAGGTCGACGAGGACACCACCGCCTACGACAAGGGCCACATCCGTGGCGCCATCAAGCTCGACTGGACGACCGACCTGCAGGACCAGGTCCGCCGGGACTTCGTCAACAAGGAGCAGTTCGAGGCGCTGCTGTCCGAGCGCGGCGTCGCCAACGACGACACCGTCGTGCTGTACGGGGGTAACAACAACTGGTTCGCCGCCTACGCCTACTGGTACTTCACGCTCTACGGCCACCAGGACCTCAAGCTCCTCGACGGCGGCCGCAAGAAGTGGGAGCTCGACTCCCGCGAGCTCGTCGACGAGGTGCCGACCCGCGAGAAGACGTCGTACACCGCGCAGGAGCAGGACCTCGCGATCCGCGCCTTCCGCGAGGAGGTCGTGGAGGCCATCGGTGCGCAGAACCTGGTCGACGTCCGCAGCCCCGACGAGTACGCCGGCCGGCTGCTCGCCCCGGCCCACCTGCCGCAGGAGCAGGCGCAGCGCGCCGGCCACATCCCGACCGCGGCGAACGTCCCGTGGTCGAAGGCGGCCAACGACGACGGCACCTTCAAGTCCGACGACGAGCTGAAGCAGATCTACACCGAGGCCGGCGTCGACTGGGGCAAGGACACCATCGCCTACTGCCGCATCGGCGAGCGCTCCTCGCACACCTGGTTCGTCCTCAAGGAGCTGCTCGGCCAGGACAACGTCAAGAACTACGACGGCTCGTGGACCGAGTACGGCTCCCTCGTCGGCGTCCCCGTCGCCCTCGGCGACGAGCCCGGCCAGCCCTGATCGATACCGGTGGTTGAGGTGAAGCGGACCTGACGTACGTCGGTCGAGCTCGTCGAGACCAAACCCCGTAGGGCGAACGCAGACCTCAACCATCGGCGGTCGAGCCCGTCGAGACCCCAGAACTTTCAAGGAGAAACACATGTGCGGAGCAACAGAGGGCGGTCTCAGCCTGGACGGCGTGAACGTCGCCAAGGAGGCCGTCGTGCAGGGTCAGGTCCTGCGGGACGGCGAGCCCGTCGGGAACGCCTACGTGCGGCTGCTCGACCGGACCGGCGAGTTCACCGCGGAGGTGCCCACCAGCGCCACCGGCCACTTCCGGTTCTTCGCAGGCGAGGGCGAGTGGACGCTGCGGACCCTGGCCCCCAAGGCCGACGTCGTCGACAAGAAGGTGCACGCCCAGGTCGGCTCGGTCGCCGAGGTCGTCATCCCGATCTGACCCCGACTGTCGCAGGGCGGTGACCGACGCCGGTCGAGCCCGTCGAGACCCCGGCCGGGTGTCACCGGTGGTTGAGGTGCGAGGCGCTCCGGCGCCGAGCCTCGAAACCCCCGCACCGACGCAGGGCCTGAACCGGCTCCTCCTCACGCAGGAGGGGCCGGTTCTGCGTCCGCGTGCGACGATGCGCGCTCCGAGAACGGGGGACGCATGGTCATCGAGGTCTACTTCCGGGCGACGCCGTGGGCGCTCCCCGTCACGGCGGTGGCCCTCGTGCTCAGCCTGCTGTGGCGCCGGCCGCTTGGCCTCGTCGCCTGGATGACCCGGTCGGCCTGGCCGATCCTGGCCGCCGTGGCGGTGCCGTTCCTGGCCGAGGGCGTGCAGTGGCTGCTACCGCCGCTGGGTCGCGCCGCCTTCCTCTTCGCCGACATCGTCGCGAACTGGATCGGCGTGGTGCTCGGTGCGCTGCTGGCCGCTGCCGTGGCGCTGGCTGGCCAGACGTCGGATCGTCGGGTCTCGGCGGGCACAGCCGGCGTGGGCTGAGGCCCTGCTCAGGTGCGGGGGGTCTCGAGGCTTGGCGCTGGAGCGCCTCGCACCTCGACCACCGGTGCCACCTGTCGACAGCGGGGAGGTTCTGGCGCACCCGGTGCGCCGTTCCTTCCCCGATCCCGCCCGGCTGGTAGGTCAGCGACGGTGCGGATGCGCTTGATGTCGCCTGGGCAGACTCGTACCGTGACCGTCTTCCTCGCCTGGACCTCCGCCGAGCCGCCGGACGACCTGCCCGGGCCGTGGCAGGAGGTACGCCGAGCGGCTCCCGGCCTGCTGCTCGTCGAGAGCAACGACACGCTGTCGCGGGTCTACCACGAGCTCAAGTGGTCGCTGCCCGACGGAACCGCGCTCATGGTGGTCCCGCTGCAGGACCGCCCGAAGCTCAAGGGGCTGGCCGACGGCACCCAGACCTGGCTGCGGGACCGGTTGCCGCGCTGATCCGGTCTCGACGGGCTCGACCGGCGTGGGTTGAGGGCCCTGCCTCGACCACCGGTGCCACGCGGCGTGCGAGCTTGCAGTTGTGCGTAACCGCAGGTCTCCGGGGGCTGGGAACCTGCGATTGCGCACACGGTCACCAATGGCATCACGCCGGGAAACAGCGGGGGTCTCGACGGGCTCGACCGGCGTGGGTTGAGGGCCCTGCCTCGACCACCGGTGCCACGCGGCGTGCGAGCTTGCAGTTGTGCGTAACCGCAGGTCTCCGGGGGCTGGGAACCTGCGATTGCGCACACGGTCACCACTGGCATCACGCCGGGAAACAGCGGGGGTCTCGACGGGCTCGACCGGCGTGCGTTGAGGGCCCTGCCTCGACCACCGGTGCCACGCGGCGTGCGAGCTTGCAGTTGTGCGTAACCGCAGGTCTCCGGGGGCTGGGAACCTGCGATTGCGCACACGGTCACCAATGGCATCACGCCGGGAAACAGCGGGGGTCTCGACGGGCTCGACCGGCGTGGGTTGGGGCCCTGCCTCGGGTGCGGGGGCCTCGAGGCTCGGCGCTGGCGCGCCTCCCCGATCTCACCGGGCTGGCGGGTCAGCGGACGGTGCGGATGAGCTTCTTGTTGACGAACTCGTCCATGCCGGCGCGGCCGAGCTCGCGGCCGAAGCCGGAGCGCTTGATGCCGCCGAAGGGGAGCTCGGCGCCCTCGGCGCCGACGCCGTTGACGAAGACCATGCCGGCCTCGATGCGGTCGGCGACCCGCTGCGCCTGGTCGGGGTCGGTGGTGAAGACGTAGGAGCCCAGGCCGTACGGCGTGTCGTTGGCGATCCGGACCGCGTCGTCCTCGTCCTCGGCGGCGAACACCATCGCCACCGGGCCGAAGAGCTCCTGGCGGGCGGACGCGTGCTCAGTGGTCAGCCCGGTGAGGACGCCGGCCGGGAAGTGCGCCCCGTCGCGCTGGCCGCCGCCGACGAGCGTGGCGCCCTCGGCGACGGCCGCCTCGACCTGGGCAGCCAGCGTCTCGGCGGCAGCCACCGACGACAGCGGCGCCCCCGTCGCAGCACCGACCAGCCGCTCCGAGAAGCGCGCGACGAACGCGTCGTACAGGTCGCGGTGCACCACGAACCGCTTGCCCGCGTTGCAGGCCTGGCCGGTGTTGTCGAGGCGCGCCGCGACGGCCGCCTCGACGACCTCGTCGAGGTCGTCGGCGGACAGCACGACGAACGGGTCCGAGCCGCCGAGCTCGAGGACCACCTTCTTCAGGTGGCGTCCGGCCAGCTCGGCGACGGCGGCACCGGCGCGCTCCGAGCCGGTCAGCGAGACGCCCTGCACGCGCGGGTCGGCGATGAGAGTCGCGACCTGGGCGTGCGTGGCGTAGAGGTTGACGTAGGCCCCGGCGGGGAAACCGGCGTCGGTGAAGATCCGCTCGAGCGCCGCCGCCGACTCGGGGCACTGCTCGGCGTGCTTGAGCAGGATCGTGTTGCCGGTCGCGAGGTTCGGGGCCGCGAACCGGGCGACCTGGTAGGCCGGGAAGTTCCACGGCATGATCCCGAGCAGCACGCCCAGCGGCGCCCGCCGGACGACCGCGGTGCCCGGGCCGGAGGTGACCTCGAGGACCTCGTCGGCGAGGAACTCCTCGGCGTGGTCGGCGTAGTACTCGTAGATGTCGACGCAGAAGTCGACCTCGCCCTCGGCCTCCTCGAGCGGCTTGCCCATCTCGCGCACGATGGTCGCGGCCAGGTCGTCGCGGCGCTCCCGGTGCAGCCCGGCCACCCGGCGCAGCAGCGCCGCCCGCTCGGCGACGGCGGTGCGCCGTCCCCACGCCGACGCCTCGTGCGCCAGGGCCAGCGCCGCCGCCACCTCCTCGTCCGTGGCGAACGGGTGGGTGGCGACCACCTCCCCGGTGGCCGGGTCGGTGACGGCGTACGGCGCGGGGCTGGTCGGGGCGCCGGTCTGGGCGCTGGTCGGGGCGTCGGCGTGGGTGAGCGTCATGGACGAGGACCTCTCGGGAGTCGGAGCAGGGGTAGGGCTCAGTGGGTCGGCGCGGCCACCGGGGCCGGCTCCTCCGCGGGGGCCTCGCCGAGCCGGCTGGTCCACTCGGCCATCACTGCCGGGTCGGTGGGCCGGGTGAGCAGGCTGGCCACCACGAAGGAGATGGCGCTCGCGGCGAGGCCGTAGTAGATCGGCTCGTTGGCGAGCACGTCGCCGACGGCGGCCATGGTGCCGAGGGTGACGGCCGTGCCGGTCGCCATCGACCACAGCGCGCCGGCCGCGGTGGCGCGCTTCCACAGGAACCCGCCGAGGATCGCGACCAGCAGGCCGCCGACGAGGATGTCGTAGGCGATGGTCAGCGCCGCGACCACGTCGTCGAGCATCGAGGCGAGCGCGATCACGGCGATGCCGAGGACGACGACGTACATCCGGTTGGAGTGGACGTCGTGGCCCGGGTCCGTGCCCTCCGCGGCCTCGACGGCGACGGGACGGCCGAGCAGGCGGGAGGCCATCGGGGCGACGTCGTTGCGGGCCACCGTGGCGGTCGCGATCAGGGCCCCGGAGGCCGTGGACATCATGGCGGCGACCGCGGCGGCGAGCACGATCCCCGCGATCCCGGCGGGGAGGATCCCCTCGGCGACCTGGGCGTAGACGTCGTCGCTGTTCTCGGTGGAGACGAACGTCGAGGCGGCGGTGCCGATGAGGGCGCCGGCGACGCCGTACAGCAGGCAGTAGACGCCGGAGGCGGTGCCGCCCCAGCGGGCGACCTCGGGGGAGCGGGCGGTGAAGACGCGCTGCCAGATGTCCTGCCCGATCAGCATGCCGAAGGTGTAGATGACGAAGAGCGTGATGATGGTGTCGGTGCCGATGGCGGTGAGGTCGAACGCGGTCGAGGCGGCGCGCTCCCGGATG
This sequence comes from Nocardioides sp. GCM10027114, assembly GCF_042659625.1. NCBI lineage: Bacteria > Bacillati > Actinomycetota > Actinomycetes > Propionibacteriales > Nocardioidaceae > Nocardioides > Nocardioides sp. GCM10027114. The sequence goes on along the minus strand of NZ_JBHSSS010000013.1, from coordinate 42,083 downwards.
CCGTCGAGTCCGCCGGCGTGGCTCCAGGTGAAGGGCAGCAGCAGGAAGAAGATGCCGACGGTCTGGATGACGAACTGCACCATGTCGGTGATCGTGATCGACCACATGCCGCCGATCGCGGAGTAGGTCATCACCACGGCGCCGCCGATGATGATCGACGTCGTGCGGCCGGTGCCGAAAAGCACGTTGAGCACGGTCGCGTAGGCGATCGTCGAGGTCACCGAGAGCATCAGCGTGTAGGCGACCATCACCAGGCTGGACGCGCCGGTCGCGCCGCTGCCGTAGCGCAGCTTCAGCATCTGGGCGACGGTGTAGACCTTGAGCCGCTGGATCCGGCCGGCGAACGCGGCGCTGAGGAGGAGGACGCCGACCGCGATCGCGACGACGAGCCACATGCCCGACAGGCCGTAGGTGTAGCCGAGGCCGACGCCGCCGACGGTCGAGGCGCCGCCGAGCACGAGCGCGGACATCGTGCCGGTGTAGAGGACCGGGCCCAGCCGACGACCCGCGACGAGGAAGTCGGCGGTGTCCTTGGTGCGGGTCTTGCCCCACCAGCCGAAGGCCAGCATGGCGGCCAGGTAGACGAGGATGATGGCGATGTCCATGACGGACTCCTTGGTGACGACGGCGAGCTCAGTGACTCACACGTGGGTGGGCGCGAACATGCGCAGGTGGGTCGGCAGCACCACCACTGCCGGGCCCGGGGTCTGGAAGGTGCCGGCGACGACGTCGCCGACGGTCCCGGGGGTCGCCGCGTGGGCGGGGACACCGAAGGACTCGGCGAGCGCCACGAAGTCGGGGCGGGCGAGCTCGGTGGCGGTGGCGGCCCCGAAGGTCTCGGTCATGTACTCGCGGAGGATCCCGTAGCCGCCGTCGTCGACGACCAGCCAGGTGACGTCCGCGTCGTGCTGGCGGGCGGTGGCGAGCTCGGCGATCGAGTACATCGCGCCGCCGTCGCCGGAGACGGCGAGGGTACGCCGGCCGGTGCCGACGGCCGCCCCGAGCGCGGCGGGGAAGGCGAGCCCGAGCCCGCCGGAGGCCTGCGCGGAGTGGAAGCCGCCCTCGCGCGGGTCCCAGGCCGACCATGCCCAGTAGCCGGCGATGGTCATGTCCCAGAAGGTCTCCGCGTCGGCGGGGACCGCGGCCCGCAGGTCGGCGAGCAGCGCCTGCTCGGTGGTCAGCTGCTGCTCGGCGAGCCGGGCCTCGACCCGGGATCGCAGCCCGGCGGCCACCTCGGCGCCCGGTACGACCGGTCGTGGGGTGTGGTCGGCGAGTGCCTCGGCGAGGTCGCGCAGCGCGGCGCCCGCGTCGGCGTGGACGCCGAGCACCGCGTGGTTGGAGCCGAGGACCCGGGCCTCGGCGTCGACCTGGAGCACCCGGCCGCGCGGCGCGAAGGTGAAGTAGTTGCTGGTGACCTCGCCGAACGACGTCCCGACGGCGAGCAGCACGTCGGCGTCCTCGAGCAGGTCGGTGGTGTGCCGGTCCTCGATCCAGGAGGCCGCGCTCAACGGGTGGGAGAACGGGATCGCGCCCTTGCCGCCGGGGGTCGACACGACGGGGGCGTCGAGCGCCTCGGCGAGCGCGACGAGGGCCGCGGCGCCGTCCGCCGACCGGCGCACGCCGCCGCCGGCGAGCAGCACCGGCCGCTCGGCCGCGGCGAGCAGCCCGGCCGCCTCGGCGACCACCTCGGGTCGCGGCCGGCGCGGCGCGGGCGCCCCGGCGGACAGGGTGGTCACCGGCGGCACCGTCGCGGTGGCGAGCAGCACGTCCTCGGGGACCTCGACCCAGGTCGGGCCGGTGGGCGCCTCCAGCGCGGCGGCCCAGGCGTCGGCGAGGGTGCCGGGGATCTGCGCGGCGTCGCGGACGGTGAAGGTCCGCCTGGTGACGTTGCGGGCGCTGGCCTGCTGGTCGTCGAGCTGGTGCAGGAAACCCTTGCGGGCGCCGCCGAGCCCGGCGCGTGGGATCTGGCTGGTGACGACGAGCAGTGGCACGCAGGCGGCGTACGCCTCCTGGAGGGCGCCGAGCGCGGTGAGCGCGCCGGGGCCGGTGGAGAGGAAGACGACGCCGACCTCGCCGGTGGCGCGGGCGTAGCCGTCGGCGGCGAAGACCGAGTTGTTCTCGACCCGCGAGGAGACGAAGGTCAGGTCGCTGCGGCGGATCGCGTCGAAGAGGCCCAGCGCGTGCTGGCCGGGGATCCCGAAGACGTGGTTGGCGCCCAGCGCGGTGAGGCTCTCGACGACGACGTCGCCGCCGTTGCGGACGTCAGCCACGGTCGCCCCCGTCGAGGGAACCGGTGGACGAGCCGTGCTGCAGCGCCAGCAGCGACACCAGCTCGTACGCCGTGTGGGAGGCGGCGACGCCGGTGAGCTCGGCGTGGTCGTAGGCCGGGGCGACCTCGACCACGTCGGCGCCGACGATGTTGAGGCCCGCGAAGCCGCGCAGGATCTCGAGCAGCTCCCGGCTGGTCATGCCGCCGGCCTCGGGGGTGCCGGTGCCGGGGGCGTGGGCCGGGTCGAGCACGTCGATGTCGACGGAGACGTAGACCGGGCGGTTGCCGAGCCGCTGCCGGAGCCGGTCGACGACCTCGTCGGCGCCCTGCCGGTAGACGTCGGCGGAGGTGACGATGCCGAAACCGAAGCGGCGGTCGTCCTCGAGGTCCTTGGGGCCGTAGAGCGGGCCGCGGGTGCCGACGTGGGAGAGCGCCTCGGTGTCGAGGATCCCCTCCTCGACGGCCCGCCGGAACGGGGTGCCGTGGGTGTACTCGGCGCCGAAGTAGGTGTCCCACGTGTCGAGGTGGGCGTCGAAGTGGACCAGTGCGACCGGGCCGTGCCGTTCGGCGGCGGCGCGCAGCAGCGGCAGCGCGATGGTGTGGTCGCCGCCGATGGTGACCAGGCGGGTGCCGTCGGCGGTGAGGTCGAGGGCGGCCGCCTGGACGGTGTCGATGGCCTCGTTGATGTTGAACGGGTTGGCGGCGACGTCGCCGGCGTCGACGACCTGGGCGGTCTCGAACGGCGACACGTCCAGCGCCGGGTTGTAGGGGCGCAGCAGGCGGGAGGACTCGCGCACGTGCGCCGGGCCGAAGCGCGCGCCGGGCCGGTAGGAGACGCCGGTGTCGAACGGGACCCCCACCACGGCGATGTCGGCGCGCTCGACCTGGTCGCGCCGGGGGAGCCGGGCGAAGGTCGCGGGCCCGGCGAAGCGCGGGGTCAGCGAGCTGTCGACGGGGCCGATCGGGCGGGCCGTGTCGAGGGCGGGTTCGGTGGCGGTCACCGGGTCCTCCTGCGGTGGGGGTGTGGTGGCGGTCACCCTAAGGACCGGCGAACGGCCGTGACAAGCAGTTCGTGACGCCCACCGACCGTCAGTATGCAGTTGTGCCTGCGATATCTGTCCATCTGGTCGTCTGGTGCGATCCAATAGCCTGCAGGTGAATGATGTGACGGCGACGGGAGGCCGAAATGATGGCGAGAAAAATCGGCGAGCCGGTGCTCGACCCGACCGACGAGGCCATCATCCGGCTGCTCGAGGAGGACGGCCGGCTGGCCCACCGCGAGATCGCAGCCCGCGTCGGGCTCTCCCGGTCGGCGACCGCGGGCCGGGTGCAGCGCCTGCTGGGCGAGGGCCTGGTCGACGTCCGCGGCGCCGCCCACCCGGCGGTGCTCGGGCACGATGCGCTGGCCCACGTCGCGGTGGCGGTGCGCGGGCCGGCGGCCCGGGTGGCGGACGCGATCGCCGCCCGCCCCGACACGACGTTCGTCTCGCTGGTGTCGGGACCGCACGCGGTGGTGGCCGAGCTGCGGGCAGCCACGGTCGCCGAGATCGATGCCGCGGTCGCCGACGTCCGGTCGACACCGGGGGTGGGTTCGGTCGAGACGCTCGTCTACACCGAGGTGCTGCGCGACGTGGCCGGCCCGGTCGGCCAGGTCGACCCCGCCACCGCCGACCTCGACGCCACCGACTACGCCCTGCTGCGGGCGCTGCAGGAGGACGGCCGGGCGTCGTACGTCGACCTGGCCGGCCGGGTGGGGCTCTCGCCGGCCGGCGCCCGGCGCCGCGTGGTGCGTCTGCTCGAGGGCAACGTGGTCCGGGTCGGCGCGGTGGTCCGCCACTCCGGGAGGGAGCGGCGGACCGCCACGGGCGTCGGGCTGCGGCTGGAGGGCGCGGGCCGTGAGGTGGGCGAGGCGCTCGCCGGACACCCGTCGGTGGTCTTCGTGGCCCGCACCCTGGGGCGCTACGACCTGCTGCTGACGGTCAACACCGCCACGGCCGGTGACCTGGTCGACACGCTCGACCACCTGCGCGCCCTGCCCGGCGTGCGCCAGGCCGAGACCTGGAGCCACCTGCGCTTCGTGAAGGAGACCTATGCCTCGCTCCGGCTGGGCGAGGGGATCACCAGGAGGACTTGGTGATCCCCGGTAGCTCGCCGCGGTGGGCGAGGGTGCGCAGGTTGATGCGCGAGAGCCCGACCTTGCGGAGGTAGCCGCGGGGGCGGCCGTCGACCTGGTCGCGGTTGCGGACGCGCACCGGGCTGGCGTCGCGGGGGAGCCGCGCGAGCGCCCGGACGGCGGCGTCGCGCTCCTCGGGCGTCGCGGCGGTGCGGACCGCCTCCTTGAGGGCGGCACGCCGCTCGGCGTACCGCGCGGCGGTCTGCTTGCGGCGCTCGTTGGCCGCGATCTTGGACTGCTTGGCCATCAGCGCTCCTCCTTGAAGTCGACGTGCCGCCGGATCTTCGGGTCGTACTTGCGGAGCACGAGCCGGTCGGGGTCGTTGCGGCGGTTCTTGCGGGTCACGTAGGTCGTGCCGGTGCCGGCGGTGGACCGCAGCTTCACGATCGGGCGCAGGTCGTTGCCACGCCTGGCCATCAGAGCCGTCCTTCCCGGGCGACGATGTCGGCGACGACCGCCTCGATGCCGCGGCGGTCGATGGTCTTGATGCCGCGGGCGCTGACCCGAAGCGTGACGTGGCGGCCCAGGCTCGGCACCCAGTAGCGCTTGGACTGGACGTTCACGTCGAAGCGGCGCTTGGTGCGCCGGTGCGAGTGGGAGACGTGGTGGCCGAAGCCGGGGGCGGCGCCGGTCACCTGGCAGGTGCGGGACATGACGGGTCCTTCTGGGTCTGTGCGGGAGGTCAGGGGGTCAGCCCTGGCGGGCCTTGAGCCGGGGGTTCGTCTTGTTGATCACGTAGATCCGGCCGCGGCGGCGCACCACCTGCGAGCCGGGCTGCTTCTTCAGGGAGCGGATGGAGTTGCGGACCTTCACGGGTCCTCCTTCGGGGGAGTGGGTGGGTGTCAGCGGCTGCCGTAGGGCAGCAGCGCCATCTCGCGGGCGTTCTTGACCGCGCGGGCGACCATCCGCTGTTGCCGCGGCGTGATGCCGGTGGTCCGCGGGGAGCGGATCTTGCCGCGGTCGGAGATGAACGTGCGCAGCAGCGCGACGTCCTTGTAGTCGACGTGCTCGACGTCGGGGGCCAGCAGCGGGGCGCGGCGCTGGCGGCCGGCGGCGGGCTTCGCCACCTTGACCCGCCGGCTCATCGGGGGGCTCCGGTCGCCGGGTCGACGTACCCGCGCTGGACGGCGCGGACGAGCTGCCGCGGGACGTGGAAGGTCTGCCCGTCGACGGTCACGGGGACGAGGTCGGCCGGGGTCGCCTTCCACTGCGAGCGGCGGTGCCGGGTGTTGCTGCGCGACGTACGTCGCTTGGGGACGGCCATGGGGATGCTCCTGTTCGTGCGGGGTGGCTGGTGGCTGAACGGGGGGTCAGGCGGCGTCGCGGATGTCGCCGAGCCACGGCTCGAGGCCGTCCTCGAGGACGTGCCAGCGGCGCTGGTCCCGCCACTCCTCGGGAGTGACGAGCAGCTCCTCGAACGCCTCGACGAGCGGGGTCGGGGTGACGCCGACGCCGGTGAGGACCAGGCGCGTCATCGGCACACGCCGGCCCCACGCGCTGTGGTGGCCGATGCTGAGCTGGCCGCCGGCGCCGCCCCACTCCTGGATGGCGTCGGGCCGGGTGGGCAGCCAGAAGCAGCCGCGGGAGCGGTGCCGGCCGGTGCCGAGCCGCTCGATCTGGTCGAGCAGCCGGCCGGGGTGGAACGGGCGCGGCGAGGACAGATCGAGCCGCCAGGCCCTGCTGTCGCCGAGCGGCGGCACGTCCAGGCCGAGGATCGGCGAGGCCCACGCGGTGGTGCGCAGGTGCTGGTGGGAGGAGTCGGTGAGCACCTGCGGGTCGAGCTGGTCGGCGCCGAGCACGACCGGCACGTCGGGCCGGGCCAGCGCCCGGACCAGGTCGGTGCCCTCGCGGCCGGGGTCGCCGTCGAGGACCAGCACGTCGGCGTACTCGATCTGGGCGCAGGCGACCTCGCCGAGGCCGCGCTCGTCGTCGGGGTTGGAGTGGACGCCGTGCTCGTGGAGCAGGTCGTCGCTGAGCAGGTGGTCGACGAGGCGGTCGCTGCCGGCGGCGGTGACGACGCCGGCGAGCCTCAGGTGGCGGGCGAGCCGGGTGTCGCGGGTGAGGGCGGTGGCGAGCCGGTCGGCCTCGGTGGCGGCGGGCAGGCAGGACACGATCGTGCTCCAGCGGCCGGCGCGGGCGAGCCGCTCCAGCGTGGGCAGGATGTCCTCGCGCAGCGCGCAGGTGACGCAGGCGTGCTCGAGGGCGACCTCGTGCCGCTCGAGCAGGCCGCTGGAGTCGCTGACGACCCGGGTGAGGACCTGCGACTCGGGGTCGATGGTGTGGCGGACGGCGACGGCGTTCGGCAGGTCCCAGGCGAGGCCGACCATCACGCCGTCCATGGCGTCGGGGTCGACCCCGGTGACGACGACGAGCGGGGTCCTCATGCCCGGCTCCCGTAGCGGCGCTGGAACGCCTCGACCCGGCCCTCGCTGTCGAGGGTGCGGGCGGTGCCGGTCCAGAAGGGGTGGCTCTCGCTGGAGATGTCGACGTCGACGAGCGGGTACGTCGTGCCGTCGACCTCGACCGTCCTGCCCGACTGCCCGGTGGCCCGGCCCGCGAGGGTCGACCGCACGACCAGGACCGTGCCGGTGGAGCGGTCCCGGAAGGCGACCGGTGCGTACTCGGGGTGGATGCCCTGCTTCATCGTCGTGTCCTTTCCCGGCACGAGCCGGTATGCGAATGAGAATCGTTCTCATTATGCACGACGAGGCGGGACCTTCGGCGCCCCCGTCCCGGAAACGGCCGCGCGCGGCGCCGCGGGCCTGCCATGCTGCGCTCGGCCTCGACGACGCGGCCACACAGTCATCTCGGGGGGATGGTCAGGGGGACGGTCCTATGCACGGCTCGGCGCGATCTGCACCGCAACCGGATGTCAGCTACCGACGCGGCTGGTACCTGCACGGCGACCCGGAGGCGACGTGGGGCGGCGTCCATGACGTCGTCATGAGCGTGGCCTCGCAGGTGCCGCTGGCCTCGTTGCGGCTGCACACCTTCGACCCGCTGCTGCACGCCCGGATGAACGTCTTCGCGCCGCTGCGGCTGCGCCACGTCCGGGCCTTCCCGGCGGCCGTCTCGAGCGCCCGGGAGTTCCGGCGGGTGCTCGCCCGGATCACCGGCACCGAGCGGGCGGCGGCCTGTGACGCCCGTCCGGGGATGGGTGGCGAGGGCGAGGAGGCGGAGTCCCTCCGCGGCGACACCTTCCACGTCGTCGTGGTGCTCGACTACCCCGAGGGTGTCGACGAGCAGGTGCAGGCCGAGCTGCTGCGGCTGGCGGGGCCGGACGGCCCGGCGGGCGTGCTGGTCGTCGTGCAGCACGACGCGACCCGGCGTCCGGCCGACCCGGACGTGCGGCCGGACGCCCTGGCGGCCCTCCTCGACGAGGTGGCTCCCCCCGGCCGTGCCGGCGAACCCTGAGCACACCCCGGGGAGCAGTGGTCTGGACCAGCGGGCCGAGCGCGCGCGTGTCGTGCCCGTTCCATCGGCTCTGGCAGTGGGCCGCTGGCAGGATTCGGCCCTGCTGGTTGACGGACGGACGTCTCGGGGGAGGACGTGTGATGACGACACGCGCGCGCAGGGGGCGCCACACCCCCACGAGCCCCGAGCGGGAGTGGCAGGTCCGCCGCATCGCCGAGCTGACGCTGCTGGTGGTGGTCGGCGGCGTCACCCTGTTCCTCGTCTGGATGGCGCTGCACGCCGTCTGACGACCACGCCCCAGCCCACGCCCGGCGCCGGGGCGTCGGCGGTCAGCGCTCGAGGACGAGCGTCACCGGGCCGTCGTTGACGGACTCGACCTACACGCTGGCGCAGATGGCCCAGACGCTGATCGAGTTGTTCACGCCGTTCCCCGCGTTAACAGCGCTGACCGTGTAGGCGGAACCGGTGGGCTTCATGCTGACGACCGTCACGTCGCCGATCCGGCCCTGGATGTCGTAGCCACCGCCCAGCGGCCTGGTGCTGCCCGGGCAGGTCGCTGAGACGCTGCGGAAGTAGGTGTAGGGGTCGGACGAGGTTCCGAAGGTGACCCGGGGGCTCTCGACGGTCTGGTAGCCGGAGACGCCCGCAGGTCCTGCAGGTCCGGGTGCGCCGGGCTGACCGGCGGGTCCCTGCTCGCCAGGTGCGCCGGCGGGCCCGGTGTCGCCCTTGGGGCCGGCGGGTCCCTGCTCGCCCTTGGGGCCGGCGGGTCCCTGCTCGCCCTTGGGCCCGGCGGGTCCCTGCTCGCCAGGTGCGCCAGTGGGTCCCGCCTCACCCTGCGGACCGGCAGGGCCGGGCTCCTGGATGGCCTCCTGCACGGTGGAGTGGAGGTCCTGGGTCTTCAGGGAGCCATCACGCACGTCGACAGACTGAACGGAGTTGTTCTTGATCTGCTTCGACGTGACCAGGCCGCCCGCCACAGCACCGGTGGCACCGCTGACGAGAATGAGCCCTGCTCCCACGGCCAGAACCGTGGCGGTGCGCGCGGACTTGGACAACGTGACCCCCGTGGAAGAGAGCTGCTCCGAACCTGCAGCTGAGCTGGTCGCCGTACTCACGGCAGGGCCGCAGCGTAGGCGCTGGAGGGCGTGGGACCGAATCGTCCGGGGATGGCCTCGACGAGGTGGTCAGCGCTCCAGGATGACGGTCACCGGGCCGTCATTGACGGACTCGACCCGCATGTCCGCGCCGAACACCCCGCGCGCCACCGTCGCCCCCAGTCGCTCGAGCTCGGCGCACACCGCGTCGTACGTCGGCTGGCTGACCTCGCCGGGGGCGGCGGCCTGCCAGGTGGGCCGCCGGCCCTTCCGGGCGTCGCCGTAGAGCGTGAACTGGCTGACCACCAGCACCGGCGCCCCGACGTCGGAGGCGGACTTCTCGTCGCGCAGCAGCCGCAGGTCCCAGATCTTGCGGGCCATCCACGCCACCTCGTCGGGCCCGTCGGTGTGGGTCACCCCGAGGTAGACCAGCAGCCCGGGTCCCTCGATCTCGCCCACGACCTCGCCGCCGACCCGCACCCGTGCCCCGTCCACCCGCTGCACCACCGCCCGCATGCAGCCGATCCTGTCAGGCGTCGACCCACGGAGGTCGAGCCCGTCGAGACCCGGTGACCACGGAGGTCGAGCCCGTCGAGACCCGGTGACCACGGCGGTCGAGCCCGTCGAGACCCGGTGACCACGGAGGTCGAGTCCGTCGAGACCCGGTGACCACGGAGGTCGAGCCCGTCGAGACCCCAGTGACCACGGCGGTCGAGCCCGTCGAGACCCGGTGACCACGGAGGTCGAGCCCGTCGAGACCCGGTGACCACGGCGGTCGAGCCCGTCGAGACCCGGACTACGGAGGTCGAGCCCGTCGAGACCCGGTGACCACGGAGGTCGAGCCCGTCGAGACCCCAGTGACCACGGAGGTCGAGCCCGTCGAGACCCCAGTGACCACGGCGGTCGAGCCCGTCGAGACCCGGACCACGGCGGTCGAGCCCGTCGAGACCCCAGGGATCACGGCGGTCGAGCCCGTCGAGACCCGGTGACCACGGGGTCGAGCCCGTCGAGACCCGGACCACGGCGGTCGAGCCCGTCGAGACCCGGTGACCACGGCGGTCGAGCCCGTCAAGACCCGGTGACCACGGAGGTCGAGCCCGTCGAGACCCCAGTGACCACGGCGGTCGAGCCCGTCGAGACCCCAGCACCGAGGCAGGGCCTCTGGTTAACCCCCACCCCCACGGGGTAGAACGACCACCATGGGGGAAACACCGCCCGGTCCCGGGCCGCTCGACGACGACCCTTTCTGGGCAGTCATCCACCGCCGCCACCCGGACGTGGACGTGGTGCTGCTGCCGGACGACGCGGCTCCGACCGCTCCGGACAACGAGCCGGCTGTCGACCTCACTGACGCCGACATCGCCCGCCTCGACTCCCGGGTGCTCGCGATCTGGTGCGAGCTCGCCGACCTCGAGGCCGCCGGACCGGAGAGCCGCTGGCTCGCCGGCCCCACCCCCGACGACGTACGCCGTGAGGCGACGCTCACCGCCGAGGCGGTCGAGCCCTTGGAGGGCACGACCCTCCTCGAGGAGGCGGTCGCGCAGCTGCGCGCACGCGGCTGGCACGTCTCCGCGCCGCCCGACGGCACGCCACGGGTGCTGGCCGCCCGGCTGCCCGACGAGGGCGGACCGGCGGCCGTGGGCCGCGAGGAGCTGCACCTGCTGCTGGCCCCGGGGACCGGCCGGCTGGTGCTGCGCCACCGCTCCGCCGGCATCCGCGTCGGCCGTGAGCAGGTCCACGCGCTGGTGACCGGCGGCCGCCCGTGACCGGCGGGCTCGGCCTGGAGTACGCCGCGCTCCGCGGCGGCGACCAGGACTGGTCCCGGCTCGCGGAGCTGATGGGCCGCACCCGGGACGAGCTCGCCGATGCCCCGGTCGCCGCGCTGGCACCCGGGGTCCAGGGCGCCGCGCGGAGCTTCCTGGCCGCCTGGTCCGACTACGCGGGCGACAGCGCGGAGATCGCCGACGGGATGGGCAACGCCCTGTCCCTGCTGGCCGACGACGTCACGGCGACCGAGGACGAGCGCCGCGAGGCGTTCGGTCGGCTCGACGGCCGGCTGGGGCCGCGGCGATGACTGTCGTGATCGAGGTGCCGCCGAGCCGGCCGACCCGGGTCCGGCGGCCCGAGGGCGAGCCGGGAGGCGCCGACGCCCTGGCGACGTCGCTGTTCACCGCGTCGGCCCGCTTCGAGGAGGTCGCGGACGAGGCCGACCGGCTGCAGGTGCTGGGCACCTGGCACGGCGTCGCCCACGACGCCTACCGCGAGCAGGGCCACCGGATCGCCGGCGAGCACTCCGCGATGGCGCGGGCGGTGCAGCGGGTGGGCCGCGCGGTCACGGCGTACGCCGACACGTTGCGCGACCTGGTCCGGGAGTGGGAGCAGCAGGTCGACCGCAAGGCGGCGCTCGACGAGCGGCGCCGGGCGCTGCTGGCCGACATCGAGGCGTCTCGCGACCCCGGCGAGGGCGAGGTGGCGGCGCTGCGGGAGCGGTCGGTGGACCTGCGGGCCGACTACGCCGAGCTGGTGGCCGACCACGACCTGCTGCAGCGCCGGGCCCGGGAGAACGAGGACCTGCTGCGCCACGCGTTCGCCGCCGCGACCTCCCTCGACGACGCGCTCGCCGCCGAGGCGGCGGTGCCGCCGCTGGCGCAGGCCGCGATGGCGCAGCCGGGCGCGCCCGGCACCGGCGCCACCCCGACCGAGACGAAGGCCTGGTGGGACGGCCTCACTGACGCCGAGCGGGAGGCGGTGGTCGCGGCGTACCCCGACCTCGTCGGCGCCGCCGACGGCCTGCCGGCGGTCGCCCGCGACGAGGCCAACCGGGTCCTTCTCGCCGACCACCTCGCGACGCTGGGGGCCAAGCTGGGCGACGGCACGATCTCCGCCGAGGAGCAGCGGCTGCTCGACAACGCGCGGGCGACGGAGGTGGCGCTGGCGCAGGTCGAGGGCCTGCGCGACCCGATCACCGATGAGCGGGTGGGTGGGGCCCTGTGGCTCTACGACCCGGCGGCGTTCGACGGTGACGGCCGGGTGGCGGTGGCGGTCGGCGACCTCGACACCGCCGCCGACGTCGCGGTGTTCACCCCCGGCATCACCACCGAGATGGTCGACGTCGCGGACTACGCGCTGCAGATGGGCAACCTCTACGAGGCGACCCGGTTCACCGGCGACGGGTCGAGCGTGGCGGCGATGTTCTGGCTGGGCTACGACACCCCGTCCGGTCCCACGGACGTGGCGACGATGACGGAGAGCCGCGCCGAGGACGGCGGCGAGCGGCTGGCCGACGCGCTCGACGGGCTGCGCGCGTCGCGGGCCGAGGAGCCGGCGCACCTGACGGCGATCGGCCACAGCTACGGCTCGACGACCACGTCGTACGCCGCCGGCGACTTCGACCTCGCCGCCGACGACGTGGTGCTGATCGGCAGCCCCGGCGCCGGCCCCGCCGACCACGCCGACGACTTCAGCGTGGGGGAGGACCGGGTGTACGTCGGCCGCGACAGCCGGGACCTGGTGGGCTTCCTGGGCGACGAGGGCTGGGTCGGCAAGGGCGGTCTGGGGCTGGGCACGGACCCGTCGTCGCGGGACTTCGGGGCGACCCGCTTCGAGGCGGAGAACGTCGATCGGGGGTGGCACCCGGGCGTGGGTGAGGCCCACTCCTCGTACCTCGACCACGACACCGAGTCGCTGTGGAACATCGCGCAGGTGGTCGACGGGCAGGGCGACCGGGTCAACGAGGCGGAGCACAGCTACGACCCGTGGTACTCCGAGCCGGAGGACCCGGAGTGGGTCCGGGACCCCACGAGCGACGATCCGGGAAGGTCGGACACGGAGGACGAATGAGCAGGATGTGGACGGTCGCCTCGGCGGCGCTGCTGGTGCTGACCGCCGGCGGCTGCGGGGACGAGAGCGTGGCGGAGACCGAGGAGCAACTGGCCGAGCAGCAGGAGCTGGTCCTGGCGGAGATGACGGAGGCCGTCGAGGCGGTCGACGCCGCTGGCCTCGAGGTGGTCTCGGCCTCGGGCTATGCGGAGTACTGCCGGATGCCCCCCGACGAAGGGGCCTACTACCGCGCCGGCGCCCGGGTGGCCGAGGACGGCGACCCGGCCGGCCAGGTCGCCGCCATCCGCGACGCCCTGACCGAGCTCGGGTGGACCGTCGAGGGCGAGACCGTCGAGCCCGAGCCGTCGGTCTCCCTCGCCCGCGGCGACCTGCGGGCCGGGATCAGCCTCAGCCGCAGCCAGGTCGAGCCCGGCGTCACCTTCGGCGTGAAGGGCGACTGCTTCTCCGTCAACGACGAGTGGCTCCTCGAGGACGACCTCCGCACCGACATCAACGCCAACGGCGACTGACGCCGGTCGAGCCGTCACCGACGCAGGGCAGCAACCCCACGCCGGTCGACCCATCGAGACCCGACAGGCCGACGCAGGGCCGCAACCCCACGCCGGTCGAGCCCGTCGAGACCCGACAGGCCGACGCAGGGCCGCAACCCCACGCCGGTCGAGCTCGTCGAGACCCCGGCGACGCAGGGCAGCAACCCCACGCCGGTCGAGCTCGTCGAGACCCATCAGGCAAGGCAGGGCCCCAGCCCCACGCCGGTCGAGCCCGTCGAGACCCCGGCGACGCAGGGCGGTGACCACACGCCGGTCGAGCTCGTCGAGACCCCGCCGGCGCAGGGCGGTGACCACGCGCCGGTCGAGCCCGTCGAGACCCCGGCGACGCAGGGCGGTGACGACACGCCGGTCGAGCTCGTCGAGGCCCCGGCAAGGCAGGGCGGTGACGACACGCCGGTCGAGCTCGTCGAGACCCATCAGGCAAGGCAGGGCCGCAACCAAACGCCGGTCGAGCCCGTCGAGACCCAGCGGGTCCTGGCGAGCGCTGCGAGCGGTTTCGGCAGACCCGGATCCGGGTAGGCCCGGAGTGGCGGCCCCCCCCCCCGAGTCCGCCCAGGACGGGTCGCGAGACAACCGGTTGGACTGTGGGGGAGCCATGCACGACGAGGACCGCCGGGGTTTCTGCTTCCGGGGCGACCCCGACGTCACCAGGCTCGTGGCGCCGGGAGTGGACACGAGGCGGATGACGGGCGCGGTGCCGTGCAGCACGTCGGTCTCGACCCGGGCGACGTCGGCCCAGTCGATGACGTGGTCGCCGGACCAGGTCCGGACCCGGACCCGGTCGGGGTCCAGCACGACCCGGGAGCGGGCGACGGAGGCCCACAGCAGGTCGGGCAGGCCCACCGCGAGCATGAGGGCGCACAGTGCCATGACCGCCCGGTACACGGGCTCGTCTTCCATGCCCCGCCAGGCCCACACCACGAGCAGCAGGAGGGCCAGCGCGGTCCAGGCGAGCGCTTGTGGCATCAGGCGCCTGAGCCCGACGGTGACGGTGGCGTCGTCGCGGCTCACCCGCTTCTCGGCGCACTGGCCGCTGCCGCTCGCGGCGTACAGGCCGGCGGCGCAGCCGGCCACCAGCGCGACGAACAGCCAGAGCGGGGCGGCGCCGGTCACCAGGGCCACTGCTGCCAGCAGCGCTGCGACCACTCCGGCGGCCAGGCTGAGGTGCTGGTAGAGCCGGATGGTGCCGGCGGCTCCGGGCACGGGCTCCTCGGCGCGGGTGCCGGGGCGGGCGCGGTGGCTCATGGTCCGTCCCGGGGATCGTGGAGGGGCTCGGCGTTCGTGGGGCTGCTGAGGAGGGGGACGCCCTCGGGCGCGTCGAGCATCGTGAGCAGGTGCTGGGCCTGCTGCTGTCGCCGCGCCTCGGCGGCGGCCAGCTCGGCGGCCTCCTCCGCGGCGGCCTCCTCGGCCGCGCGTTCGTCCCGCTCGAAGACGTGGTCGATGAGGTAGTCGCCGGCGAGGCCTGCCCCGACACCGAGCACCCCGCCGACGATGGTCCCGGCGACCGGGAAGGCGCTGCCCAGGGTCGCCCCGGTGGCGCCCGCCGTGAGCACCGAGGCTCTGAGCGCGCCCGTCTGCGAGACCGCGGCCTGGGTTGCCTTCCCCCGTCTCACACCGGCCACTCTTCCTCAGCCATGACGGACGGAAACCGGCGGCCCCGGGGCCGCGCCTCCGTAGCGGTTTGGGCGGACCCGGATCCGGGTAGTGCCGGGGGTGGCGGTCCCCCCCCGAGTCCGCCAGGACGGGTCGCGAGACCACCGGTTGGACCGTGGGGGAGTCATGTACGAGGGCCGCCGTGGCTGGTGCTTCCGGGGCGACCCCGACGTCACCTGGCCGGATCTGCGGGACCGGGTGTGGCGGCTGGTGGCGCGGGTGCCGGTGACGTCGCTGCGGCTGCACACCTTCGACCCGCTGCTGAGTGGCCGGATGAGCGGGTTCGCGTCGCTGCGGCTCCAGCACCCGTCGGCGTTCCCGGCCGCGGTCGCTGGTCCCGGCGAGCTCCGCCGCGTGCTGGCACGGCCTTCGGTGATCGATCTCCACGCGGTCGTCCTGCTCGACTACCCCGCGGGCATCGACTCCGCGCTGCAGCAGGAGCTGCTCCGGCTCGCCGAACCGGACGGGGCAGGGCCTGTCCTGCTGGTGCAGCACGACGACGCCCGCACGCCGACCGACCGGGCGGTCCGGCCCACCGACCTGACGGAGCGCCTCACCCACGCCCACCACCCGGCAACCGGTGGTTGAGGTGCGAGGCGCACCAGCGCCGAGCCTCGAAACCCCGTAACTGACGCAGGGCTTCAACTGGAGGAAATCCTGCGACAGCAACCGAACGGCGAAGATTGTCCGGCCGAGACTCGCCGCGCCCGCGTGACCTCTGCCACCATGACCCCATGCCCGACGCCACCACCCCCGCACTCCCTGCCGACCGCCTGCTGATCACCGTCGCCCCGACCGGCGCGGAGACCAGCAAGGAGTCCTGCCCCCAGCTCCCGACCACCCTCGAGGAGCTCGTGAAGACCGCGCAGGAGTGCGAGGCGGCCGGCGCCGCGATGATCCACGTCCACATCCGCGACGACGAGCACCGGCCGACCCTCGACCTCGGCCGGCTCAAGGACACCGTGCAGGCGCTGCGCGAGGCTACGGACCTGGTCGTCCAGCTCTCCACCGGAGGCTCGGTCCACGACCCGCTCGACCACCGGCTCCGGGTGCTCGACGCCGAGCCGGACTCCTGCAGCCTGACGATGGGCACCACCAACTTCGGTGACGACGTCTTCTCCAACCCGTGGCCGTTCGTGTGCGAGCTCTACCAGCTCAGCCAGGAGCGACGGGTCGTGCCGGAGTTCGAGCTGTTCGACCTCGGCCAGGTGCACGCGCTGCAGCGGCTGCTCGACAAGTTCGGCCTGCCGTACGGCGGCAGGGTGCACTGCGACCTGGTGATGGGCGTGCCCGGCGGGATGAACGGCACCGCCGACGCCTTGGTCGCCGCGGTCCAGGCGATGCCCGCGGAGGTGACGAGCTGGTCGGCCACCGGCATCGGCCGCTCCACCCTGGCGGTGGCGCTGGCGGCGCTGTCGAAGGGCGGCCACCTGCGGGTCGGGATGGAGGACGTGCTCACGATCAGCCGTGGCGTCCCGGTCGAGTCGAACGCCCAGCTCGTCGAGCGGGCGGTCGAGATGGGGCGCCTCGCGCAGCGCGTCCCGATGACCCCCGCGGAGGCGAGAACCCTGCTGGGGATGGGCTGATCGCCCCGACCTGTTGTCCCGGTCACTGTCCGAAAAGGGTGATCCGGTTCACGATTCCGGCCGACATGTGATTGAGTTGTGCCCGCCTACAAGTCTTCGTCTCTCCGGGGGAGTTTCCTCATGCAGAAGATCGCCAGCCTGCTCATCGCGGCTGTCATGGTCGCCACCGGCCTCGTCGTCGCCACCACGAGTCCCGCGTCGGCCGGCCGGGACTGCTACGGCGGCCTCAAGGACACCTACACCACGATCGAGGCGCCGGCGACGGTCAAGCGGTGGCGCAAGGCCCGCATCACCGTCACGGTGAGCTCCGACAGCAACGGCACCCCCAAGGGCAAGGTCCTGCTGCGGGTCCGCCGCCAGGAGGCCGGGTTCTTCTGGGGTGACGTCAAGCGGCTGACGAACGGCAACGTCCGTTTCCGCACCCCGCGCCTGAAGAAGACCGGCGACTACACCGTCATCGCCCGCTTCGAGCGCAAGGCCGGCTCGTGCTGGAAGGACTCCGACGGCGTCGCGGAGTTCACCGTGGTGCCGGCTCGCCGCCCGCGCCGCTGACCCACCGTTCGTCGCACTCGGCCCCGCGCGCCTCGCGCCGGGGCCGAGTGCTGTTGTGAGGAGACCCCGTCGTGACCCGCCGGCTGCTCTGGATCGTCCCCGTCGTGCTGCTGCTCGGCGCCGCCGGCTACAGCGGCTGGCTCGCCTGGCAGGTCAAGGGTGACCTCGAGGCCGCCCGCGCCGCCGCCACCGACGTGGAGGCCACGCTGCAGGACGGGCCGCGCCGCGAGCGCGACCAGGCGCTCGACGACCTGCGCGAGGCCACCTCGCGCGCCCACGACCGCACCGACGGCGCCTGGTGGGGCGCGATGACGCTGGTCCCGGTGGTTGGCGACGACGCCGAGGGCGTCCGCGCGTTGACGGCCTCGCTCGACCTCCTCGCCAGCGACGGCGCCGCACCGCTGACCCGCACCCTCGACCTGCTCGACGGGCTCACCACCGACGGCGGGGTCGATCTCGCCGTCCTCGACAAGATCACCCCGCAGGTGCGGAAGGCCGAGGCGGCCGTCGCGGCGGCGGCCTCGGAGGTGGAGCGCCTCGACACCTCCGGCTACGCCGGGCCTGTGAAGGCCCAGTTCGACGAGTACGTCGACCTGGTCACCCGCGCCGACCGCACCCTCTCCTCCGCGGCGACCGCGACCGACGTGCTGCCCGGCATGCTCGGCGCCGACGGCCCCCGCGACTACCTGCTGGTCTTCCAGAACAACGCCGAGATCCGCGCCACCGGCGGCCTGCCCGGTTCGTGGGCGCTGCTGCACGCCGAGGACGGCAGGCTCGAGCTGCGGCAGCAGGGCACCGGCGGCCAGTTCGGCCCCCGGGAGACCCCGCTGCCGATGACGAAGGAGGAGCTCGCGGTCTACGACGAGACCCCCGGCGTCTGGTTCCAGACCTCGAACTTCATCCCCGACTTCCCGCGCGCCGCCGAGCTGTGGCGGGCCCGCTGGGAGGAGAACATCCCCGAGCCCACCCTCGACGGCGTGGTCGCGCTCGACCCGGTGGCGATGTCCTACCTGCTCGAGGGCACCGGCCCGGTGCAGGTCGCCGACCGCACCCTCACCCCGGACAACGCCGTCGAGGAGCTGCTGAGCCGGCCCTACCTCGAGCTCGAGCCCGCCCAGCAGGACGTGCTCTTCGCCGCCGCCGCCCGCGGCATCTTCGACGCCATGACCGGCGACCTGCAGGACCCGGTCGCCTTCGTCGAGGGGCTGTCCCGCGCCGCGGGGGAGGGCCGCTTCCTGGTCGCCCCCACCGACGCCCGGGAGCAGGAGCAGCTCGCCGGCACCGCCGTCGAGGGCGCCCTGCCCGGCGACGACGGCGAGACGCCCCACGTCGACATCGCGCTCAACGACATGACGATGTCCAAGCTGTCCTACTACCTGCGCTACCACGCCGATGTCGACGCGGCGAGCTGCCAGGACGGCGTGCAGCGGCTCAACGCCTCGCTGTCGCTGAGCCAGGCGATCACCGCCGCCGAGGCGGCCAGGCTGCCCGACTCGGTGACCGGCATCGCCGACTACGGCACCCGCCGCGGCGTCCAGGTCGTCGGCGTGCTGGTCTACGGGCCGCACGGCGGCACGCTCGAGGACATCCGCATCGGCGGCAAGGACATCCCCTGGCGTGGCCTGGAGATCGACGGCCGCCCCGTCAGCAAGCTGTACGTCGAGCTCGACTCGACCAAGGACGTCACCATCAGCTGGGCGATGACCACCGGTGAGGGCCAGACCGGTGACGTGGAGCTGGGCATGACGCCGAGCGTCCGTCGTGGCAGCAACGACGACACGGCCGCAAGCGCGTGCTGAGTGTGACCTGGGTCGAAGGTCCCGAGAAGTGGGCTGACGGTCCTGCGGGCGCGTTTACACTTCTCGCCGAACTCACAGTGATGATGCGGGGGATTCCTCAGTGACCAGTGCTTTGCCGACCGATGGTGCCACCATCCTGGTGACCGGGGGGACAGGCTCCTTTGGTTCGACCATGGTGCGACGTCTCCTCGAGACGGACGTGGCGGAGATCCGCATCCTCAGTCGGGACGAGCTCAAGCAGGACGACATGCGACGGGCGGTGGCTGACTCCCGGCTCCGCTTCTACATCGGCGACGTTCGGGACTACGACAGCGTCGACCGGGCGACCCGCGGCGTCGATTTCGCCTTCCACGCGGCTGCGTTGAAGCAGGTTCCCTCCTGCGAGTTCTTCCCCCTCGAGGCGGTGCGGACGAACGTGCTGGGCAGCGCCAACGTCATCGAGGCCTGCAACGCCAACGAGGTGCAGTCCCTGGTCTGCCTCGGCACGGACAAGGCTGCCTACCCGATCAACGCGATGGGCATGTCCAAGGCGATGATGGAGAAGGTCGCCCAGGCGTTCGCTCGCAACAACCCGACGGCTGCGACGACCGTGTCCACGGTGCGCTACGGCAACGTCATGCTGTCGCGTGGATCTGTGATCCCGCTCTTCGTCTCCCAGGTGGCCTCGGGCCAGCCGTTGACTATCACCGATCCCGAGATGACCCGGTTCCTCATGTCTCTCGACGAGGCGGTTCTTCTCGTCGAGCACGCCTTCGCTCACGCCGCGCCAGGAGACCTGTTCATCCGAAAGGCGCCGGCGTGCACGATCGATACGCTGGCGAGGGCCGTAGCCACCGCGATGGGGCGTGACCCGCAGATCAAGGTCATCGGTATGCGCCACGGCGAAAAGCTGTACGAGACACTGGCGACCCGCGAGGAGCTGGCTAGAGCTCAGGAACAGGGCGACTACTTCCGGGTGGCGGTCGATGCCCGGGACCTGAACTACGGCGAGTACTTCGATGAGGGCGACGTCGAGGAGAGCGCCCGGGACGACTATCACTCACACAACACGGAGCGCCTCGACGTGGCGGAAGTGGTGGACCTGCTCCACTCCATGCCTGGCTTCAAGACTCTAGTGGACTCCGTGTCGTGAGAATCCTTGCCATCCATCGCTACTACTGGCCGGACTCACCGCCCTACGCCTCGCTCCTGAGGGCGATCGTGGCGGAATGGTCCTCTGCCGGCCACGACGTCACCGTGCTCGCGGGTCAGCCGTCCTACAAGGTCGAGGCTCGGCAGTCGCGTGCGGCCAGCGTCGAGAAGGTCGATGGTGCGACGGTGCGGCGGGTGCGGATGCGACCGGACCGCACGTCGAGGCTCCGGCGCCTCTTCAACGTGGGCTGGTTCCCCGTTGCGGTGGCGGTCCGGGTCCTGCTGTCCCGGCGGCAGGATGTCGTGATGTGCTCCACCGTCCCCCCGGTGCTGCTGGGCTGGGCGGTGTCCTTGGTGGCCCGAGTGCGTGGCTCCAAGTTCGTGTACCACTGCATGGACCTCCATCCTGAGATCGGACGGCTCTCGGGCGACTTCTCGAACGCGACGCTCTACCGTCTGCTGGCGCGTCTGGAGCTGGCTACGTGTCGGCGTGCATCCGCGATCGTGGTCCTCTCTGAGGACATGCGGCTGGCGGTGCTGCGTCGCGACCCGGCCCTCGCCGACAAGCTCGTCGTGCTCACCAACTTCGAGTTGCCCGATTTCTCGGAGGACTCCGCTGAGAGCCCTCTGCCAGCGAGCCGCAGCTCTGCGCTTCGTATCGTTTTCACCGGCAACATCGGTCGCTTCCAGGGCCTCCAGGAGATCACCCGCGCCGTCGTGGAATCCGAAGCGGGCCTGGAGCTGGTCCTGATGGGTGAGGGCGCCGCCAAGGCGGAGCTCCAGGAGCTGGTGAGCCGCGCCCCCGACAAGGCCCGGAGCCGGGTGACGTTCCTCGCTCACGGCACGAGTGCCGAGGCCCGCGCTCTCATGGAGACCGCGGACCTCGGTCTGGTCAGCTTGTCACCCTCGGTGATTCAGTACGCCTTCCCGAGCAAGACGGCGACCTACCTCGGTTGCGGCCTGCCCGTCCTCGTGGCCGTCGAGCCCTCGAGCTCCTTGGCCCAGCTCGTGACACGCAACCGGGTCGGCTGGGTGGTGCCTGTGGGGGACCCGTCACGCGCCCGGGAGACGCTGGACGCGATCGTCGCGCGGCGTTCCGATCTGTCGACGATGTCCCGCCACGCCGTCGACCTGTGGCGCGACGAGTTCTCGGCGGATGCGTTGTTGCCGCGCTGGCGGGTGCTGCTGGACGAGCTGGACTCCGGGAAGCCGTCGGCGACCTCGGAAAGGGGGGCGGCATGAGTCCGTCAGATGTCATCATCGTCGGGGCGCCTCGGTCGGGGACCAACATGCTCCGCGATGTCCTCGAGCGCCTGGACGGCTTCACGACCTGGCCCTGCGACGAGATCAACGCCATCTGGAGGCACGGCAACACCGCCCACCCCTCGGACGAGCTGCGCCCCGAGCACGCGAGGCCCGAGGTGACGTCGTTCATCCGCCGGCAGTTCGACCGTCTCCGCGGCAACGACCCGTCGGTCCGCGTGGTGGAGAAGACCTGTGCCACCTCACTGCGTGTCGAGTTCACCCGTGCTGTGAAGCCGGACTCCCAGTACGTCTTCATCACGCGGGACGGTGTGGATGCGGCAGTGTCGGCGATGGAGCGCTGGCACGCTCCTTTCGACTTCCGCTACACCGCCGCCAAGGCGAGATTCGTGCCGATGACTGATATCCCGCGGTACGCCGGCCGAGTGATCCAGCGAAGCGTTCGACGTGGGCGTGGGCAGGTGGCTGGCGTCACGACCTGGTGGGGCCCCCGGCCCGACGACTTCCGGGACCTGATGGCCTCACGGCAGCTGGACGAGATCGCGGCGATCCAGTGGAGTCGCTGCGTCGACAGCTCTCTCCGCGGACTGGCCGGACTCGGCCCGGACCAGCTTCACCATGTCTCCTATGAGGAGTTCGTCGCCGAGCCCCGGCAAGAGCTGCGACGGCTGCTCGACTTCCTGGGTGCTGCCGAGGCCTACGACGAACGGGCTGTCAGCGGGGTCCGCGCCGGCAGCGTGGGCAAGGGCCGAGGCGCGCTCGGGCCGGACGCCCTTCGCCGGGTGGAGGCAGCCGCAGGAGCCACCCTCGAGAGGCTGGGCTATGCGGACTGATCGGGGACTGAGCGCTTCACAGCGGTTCGTGAAGAGGGCGGTGGACCTGGTGCTCGCGAGCGGCGGCCTCGTGGTCGTTCTACCCCTCATCGCCCTCGCCTGGCTGGTCGCCGCCATCGACACGCGCGACACGGGTTTCTTCAGGCAGCAACGTGTCGGCAGGAACGGCGATCTGTTCGAGGTACTCAAGATCAGGACGATGCGGGCAGGAGCGGGGACAACCGTCACGACCTCGACCGATGCTCGTATAACGCGCAGCGGGGCGTTCTTCCGCCGGACCAAGATCGACGAGCTGCCCCAGCTGATCAACGTCATCCGCGGCGACATGAGCCTGGTCGGGCCTCGCCCCGACGTGCCTGGCTTTGCGGACCTGCTAACGGGCGGAGATCGGGTGCTCCTGTCGGTGCGCCCGGGAATGACCAGCCCTGCGGCGGTGGCCTTCCGTCACGAGCAGGAGATCCTCGCGGGCGTTGCCGACCCCGAGCTGTACAACAAGGACGTGCTCTGGCCGGCCAAGGTCGAGATCAACCGCGCGTACGTCGAGAACTGGACGCTCACGGCGGACCTCAAGTGCCTATTGGCGACCGCTGGCTCCATGCTGGCGAGGCGTCCACGTGAAGGAGCCGACCAGTGAACACCTCCCTGCCGCGTGTGCTCATGTCGCCGCCCGACGTCGGTGTTGCCGAAGAGGAAGCGGTGCTGCGGGCGGTCCGCTCCGGTTGGGTTGCTCCGACGGGCCCTGAGGTGACCGCCTTCGAGGACGAGATCGCACAGCGGTGCGACGTCGAGAACGCCGTCGCCCTGAGCTCCGGATCGGCTGCCCTTCACCTCGCCATGCTCGGGGTCGGGGTCGGCCCCGGCGACGTGGTGCTCGTGCCGACGCTGACGTTCGTGGCCAGTGCGAACGCGGTGACCTACACCGGCGCGAGGCCGGTCTTCGTGGACGTCCTTGAAGACGGGAACGTCGACCCCGACCTGGTGGAGCACGCCATCTGTGACCTGCGACGCCACGGGCAGCGAGTCGGGGCCGTGATGTCCGTGGACCTCCTTGGACGCTGCGCTGACTACGAAGCGCTGGAGCGGGTCTGCGAAGAGCACGGTGTCCCGATGGTCGAAGATGCGGCGGAGAGCCTGGGAGCCAGCTACGTGGGCGCGACCCGTCGCGGGGCGGCGGGCTCGTTCGGACGTGCTGCTGCGATCTCCTTCAACGGGAACAAGATCATGACCACCAGCGGTGGTGGCATGCTCGTCACGAACGATGCGGCACTAGCCGAGCACGCCCGCTTTCTGAGCACCCAGGCCCGCGAGCCGGTGGCTCACTACGAGCACAGGCACATCGGCTTCAACTACCGGCTGAGCAACGTGCTGGCTGCGCTGGGGCGCGCCCAGCTCGCTCGACTCGACTCGATGATGAAGCGCCGGTCCGAGATCCGGGACACCTACAAGCGACTCGTCGCCCCGTGGCCCGGAGTGAACGTCTTCCAGCATGCCGACGACGAGTCGGACAACCACTGGCTCACAGCCTTGCTGATCGACCCAGCCGAGGCCGGCACGGACGCCGGCACCGTCCTGCGGGCTCTCGACGCCGCAGGCGTCGAGGCGCGGCCCCTGTGGAAGCCCATGCATCTGCAGCCGGTCTTCTCCGAGGCCCTGTCCTACCTGGGGGGTGAGTCGGAGCGGATCTTCGCGCAGGGCGTGACTCTGCCGAGTGGTTCGGTTCATGACCACGATGCGATCGAGCGCGTGTGTACGGCACTGGAGGGTGTGATGGCACCGTGACGGCGGCATTGGGCAGGGTCACGATCACCGGCGGACACGGCTTTCTCGGCTGGCACCTCTCCTGCCACTTGAGGGCGGTTCACGGAACGACGCCGGTGCGTCTGGGGCGAAGCGACCTGTCTGACGGGCCCGGGCTGACGAAGACTCTGCGCGACACCGACACGCTCTTCCACCTGGCCGGCGTCAACCGTGGGACTGACGAGGAAGTGGAGGCCGGCAACATCCGGGCCGCAAGGTCGATTGCTGCTGCCGTCGCAGAGTCCGAGAGTCCAGCGACGATGGTCTACGCGAACACCATCCACGCGGAGAGAGATGACCCGTACGGACGCGGGAAGCGACGCGCTGCGGAGATCCTCCGCTCTGCCGTGGAGGATCGCGGTGGCAGATTCGTCGACGTGCTCCTTCCCAATCTGTTCGGGGAGCACGGTCGCCCCGGTTACAACTCTTTCGTTGCCACCTTCGCTGCGGCGATCGCGAAAGGTGAGACTCCCACCGTGTCAGGTGATCGCGAGATCCCCCTGCTGCACGCACAGCGCGCCGCATCCGCAATGGTCAGCGCAGCGACGGAAGGGTCATCGGCTGTCGTGCGACCGGCCGGTGTTCCCACGACGATCTCGGGCGTAGCCGAGACGTTCACCGAGTTCACCAGTCTGTATCGCCACGGCGGACAGATTCCCGACCTTTCGGACTCACACCGACTGGACCTCTTCAACACGTTCCGGTCGTACCTCTTCCCCGAGCAGTTCCCGCTGTTCGTGGAGCAGCACAGCGACCAGCGGGGCAGGCTGTTCGAGGCCGTGCGGTCGCACGGCGGAACTGGGCAGGGTTTTGTGTCAACCACCGCCCCGGGAGCCAGGCGGGGGGATCACTACCACTTGCGCAAGGTCGAGCGTTTCTTCGTAGTCCGTGGGGAAGCCGAGATCGCTCTGCGGCGACTCTACGACGACAAGATCGTGCGCTTCCGCGTCAGCGGGGACCGGCCGGCGTACGTCGACATGCCCACGATGTGGGTCCACAACATCACAAACGTCGGCGCTGATGAACTGGTCACCGTCTTCTGGGCCGATCAGTTGCTTGACGCCTCGCAGCCAGACCAGTACCCCGAACTAGTGGAGATCAGCTCGACATGAAGGTCATGACCGTCGTCGGGACGCGCCCCGAGATCATCCGGCTGAGCCGTGTGATCGAACGGCTGGACCACACGTGCGAGCACGTGCTCGTCCACACTGGGCAGAACTACGACCACCAGCTCAACGAAGTCTTCTTCAAGGACCTCGGCTTGCGGGCGCCCGACCACTATCTGGGTGTCGACACCTCCTCACTGGCGGCCGTCCTGGCGGGCACGCTGACCGGGGTCGAACGCCTCATCAAGGAGGAGCAACCGGACGCCTTCCTCGTGCTCGGCGACACCAACTCCTGTATCAGTGCCGTGATGGCCAAGCGGATGCGTGTGCCCGTCTACCACATGGAGGCCGGCAACCGCTGCTTCGACGAGAACGTCCCGGAGGAGACGAACCGACGCCTCGTCGACCATGTCGCGGATTTCAACCTGGCCTACACGGAGCATGCCCGTCGCAACCTCTTGGCCGAAGGACTGCACCCCCGACGGATCCTCGTCACCGGTTCGCCTATGCGTGAAGTCCTCGAGTACTACCGAGTCGATATCGATGCCAGCGACGTGCTGCAGAGGCTGGAACTGGAGGAGGGGAAGTACTTCTTGGTCAGCGCCCACCGGGAGGAGAACGTCGACTTCAAGGACCGTTTGGAATCGCTGCTCGAGTCGCTGCGTAGCGTCCACGCGCGATGGCAGTTGCCGGTTGTCGTCTCCACTCACCCGAGGACCCGCAACCGCCTCACGGCTCTAGGGATCGATCAGTCCGAGGGCATCAGATTCATGGAGCCGTTCGGCTTCCACGACTACAACAAGCTCCAACTCGGCGCGGCGTGCGTCCTGTCGGACAGCGGAACGATCGCCGAGGAAGCCTCTATTCTCGGCTTCCCCGCGGTGACTCTTAGGGACTCGATCGAGCGTCCCGAAGCCCTAGACGCCGGCGTAATCATCATGTCGGGAGTGAGGCCTGTCGACACACTCGCAGCTGTGACGGCGGCTGTCGACCGAAGTGCTACAGCGCGGAGCATGCCAGCGGGGTACGAGATTGCCGATACCAGTACCCGTGTGGCCCGCTTCATTCTGTCAACGGCTTCGGTGCACCACGAGTGGGCGGGGCTACGGCGCTGAGGCATCTGAGCAGCGTGATAGGCCAGCGTCTGGCACCCGGCTGGTGAACTGAGCGGGCCGTGCCCCCAGGGGCCATGGACTACTCGCTGGACGGGCAGGGCGCTGGCCCGGATAAGGCCACCCCTGCCCGCATGAGCGCCATGCACCTGACGGCCCCTGTGAACCCGGGAGCGCCTTGTGGCCGATAACTCGGGCTAGGACTGTTGTTGTGCCGAAGGTGCCTCTCGTCCACCCAACTCTCGGCGGGCGCGTCGACCAATATCTACCGCCGTGGAAGCAGACTGAAACAGAAAGCGCTCCAGCGGGTGGGGCCGGTACATCGTGAACTGAACGCTATGGGAACCATGGGAGCGATTCCCGAGACTAGCCAACCAAGAGCTGAGAACGTCAACGTGTTCGGCCGCTTCGGCCGGGATGGGGGCCAATCGCCGCGGCGTCGGGACCACTTCCAGTCCCTGATACTCATCCCCGAAGAGTGCCGCCGTCTTGGGGGCGTAGTGGATCGGATACAACGAGGTCCCCGCCCAATCCCAGACCACACTGGCATGCAGCTTCATGCTGACAGCCGCCTGGCAAGCTCTCATGTCGTCCAGGAACTCGAGAATCCTAGAAGGGTGATACACGACAACTTCGCTCGGCAGGCCTACAGCGCTCGCGAGGTTGGTGGTGATCTCAACGTCGGGCCCTCGACCTGACTTTGCCTCGAGCACGTAGAAGCGGACCTCGTTCGCCCCGGTTTCCGCTGCTACCTCTCTGATGTGCCGCGCTAGGCGCTGTTCGTCGAGGCCAGGCCAAGCACGGATCGCTACGCCCAGGATGTTGAGCGTCTCCACTTGACGGTGGCCGAGGAACTTGTCGAGGAAGTCGGGCGTGACGAAGTCGCGGCCGAGTTGCACCTCCCAGCCCAGCTCACGCTCCGCCAATCTAACGGAGTCTCGATCTCTCAGGACGGTGGTGTCGAACGGCATCGGACGATTGGCGAGCCGTCTCCGCCACCGCGGCGAGAGCGGCCCGAGCCCCAGTCCCATCGCGATGCAGCCGATCTGCTGGTCGGTCGGGAGGTAATTGAGCCAGTGGAAGGGACGGTACGGATGGTGGACGCTCTGTAGTAGGCCGCCCCCTCCAAAAACCACTCCATCGCAGCCCTCGAAAACCCTCGACCTGGCCTGTGATCCGGGTAGATCACGGTGCGGGGAGTGTGGATAGATGGTCGAGGAGATGCCGAGGGTGTGGGCAATGCGGGTCCACGGCAGCAGCTCGCCGAAACTCAAGTGATGGATCTCGTCGACTGCGCTGTCACTAAGCAATCTGATCGTGGAGAGCAGGATCAGGTCGTCGCCGAGGTTTCCTGCCTCGCCTAGTCCTACAACGCCGACTGAGGTCATCAGTGGACAGTCCTTCCCACAAGGGAGTCATTCTGCGTCGGGTCCGACAGCAGGCTCGCGTAAAGGCTCGCCCACCACACGATCGCACCCAAGCCCGCGACACCCGCCATCGCCCACGAGGCACCCGACGCCCCGTACGCCACTGCCATTGTCGTGACTGCGCCGATGCGAACCAGCGCAAGGGAAGATCGTAGAGCTAACGTGCGGCCACCGGATGCCTGGGCGCGGTGCGCCGCGAAGGCGACCGCGGCTACCAAGCCGAAGAGGGCCTCCAAGCTGAGGGGCAATATCAGATGACTGGCAGCGGCCCAGGAGTCCCCGAGAAGTGCGCGACCCATTGAGTCCGGGAGCATGTTGGCTGCCACTAGAAGGGGTGCAGTGACGAGTGCTATCGCACGTACGGTGGCCCTAGAGTGCTCGAGCCGAGCAGTTCGAGCGTGGCCCCTCCGGGCGGCAGCGCCGCTGATCAGGATGGGTCGCATAGCGGAGGTCACCAATGTGACGGGGCTGAGGAGAGTGCCAGCTGCTCGAATCGCGCCAACCACCTGAGGGGAACTGGTGATCGCCAGCAACCCCATAGTGAGCTGCATGGAGCCGGAGCCGATCAAGTAGTCGGCCGCGAACCAGCCAGAGACGATTCGCTCTCGCCTCGTGTCAACTTCTGAGGGGCCAAGGACTAAGACGGCAACTATCAGGCCTAACAGGAAGCCAGCCGCTGCCCACGTTGCCGCGATTGCAATCGGCGGAAGGGGCCAAACGGCAGTTGCAAGAAGGGCCGCAAGCGTCAGCGCTGTCCAGATGACTTCGACCACAAGTGCAATGGCTGGGCGCCCCAATGTCAAGCTCAATACTTTGACCAGATCCAACAGGCATAGACCTGGAAGGGCGATACCAATGACGACGAGATACCAAGACGAGGTCCAAAGGCCCGCGAGGAGTGCCAACAAACCCACCCCCGAAGCGAAGGCAGCCGCAGCGTAGCCGGCCCTTCGCCAGCCATCTTTCCTCTGGCTGGCAATGAGTGATTCGGCTATGCCTGATCGGGTGCACCCGGTGGTTAGGGTGTAGCACACCCACGACACCGCGAATGCCCCGAACTCACTAACAGTCGCGTTGCGAGCGACGGCAACTGTCACGGCGAAGTTCCCGATGCTTGAAAGTGAGTTCGCGCCCACGGCCGCCCGGGCCCGGTTCCAGTGCCACCTGCGCGGCGACACTCGTGGGGCAAGCAGTCTCATTCGAGTCCTAGTTTGAGAGTTTGAAGCAGAAGCGTCGCCCAGCGCTGCGCGAGGGAGCGTTATCGGCCACGGCGTGTCATCGGAGGTGACGCGGTGGGTGTTGCCTATATCAAGTTGCCCCTTGCCGGGTGTGGCCCTCACGGCTTGCGTTCGGGGCCAGCGGCGCGGTGGCTGCGGGTGTCGCGACTGACTGATCGTCGAATGCGCGACGTTCGCGACTCAATGCCCAGACAACGCAGTAGGCCACGGCCAGAGTCTGAAGACTCTGCAGGAGCACGACGATTCCGTTGGGGTAAGTGGCATTGAAGGAGATTCCGGCAAGGTATGTCAGACCAACGAAGGATAATGCCCATGGACTATGAAGACGTCGGCGCATGGCGGCGCCGATGATCAATGCCAAGCATGCTCCGGCCGCGGCCACTCCGCCCCAACCTGTGAACAGATAGACGTTCCCCAGAAAAGTCGCACTGCGCGAGTTGCTGGCGGAGCCACCACTCGCAACGCTCAGCATCTGACTGGTGTTGAGCGGTGGTCGCGATGGATCTAGGAACCCTGGGATCAATCCCGTCCGGAGAACCAAAGCGGCATTTGGCGGTCGTAGGTCGGCTCCCTCAAGACGTGAGACGAGTGACATTTGCTCGTCAAGTTGGAGGCGTTCGGCGGGGTCGCCGGCAGAAACAATGCTGCCCTGTCCCGTAATTTCTCGGCGCATGTCGTCCCGGACGGCGTAGACAGTGGGCCATAGGAGAGGTATCAATGCGCATGCGGCGAGAAGGACTCGCAGTCGAATAAGTCGGCCCAGCACGATCATGACGAGAATTGCGAAAGCTACGGCGACGGGCTGACCAAGGATCGCCCGCTCGAAACCCACATACGCTTGCGTCGCAGCCGCGAACGCGGCCGCCCAGAGAGCATGTGATCGAGTGATCAACTTCTGTCGGTACAGCCAAACGAAAAGCCCTACAGCGATGAGCGGCCAGAGCAGAAATGGCGTCAGTAAACCCGTCCAGCCGGCCTGT
Organism: Nocardioides sp. GCM10027114; assembly: GCF_042659625.1. Classification (NCBI taxonomy): domain Bacteria; kingdom Bacillati; phylum Actinomycetota; class Actinomycetes; order Propionibacteriales; family Nocardioidaceae; genus Nocardioides; species Nocardioides sp. GCM10027114. Next base: position 12,265 of record NZ_JBHSSS010000013.1, on the reverse strand, counting down.
TGGGCACGCCCGACCTGGGTGGCATAGGTTCCTACACCTCCGAGGGTTGCGCCGACGGATGCGGCACCACCAGCCAACAGGATCGCCCAAGCGGCCCGAACCTTCACAGGACGAGGCGGCCGCTTGGGCGGTCGGGTGACCAGTGGGACGCTGAGCGCTTCAACAAAAAGGGCGGCCGCGACCGCAATGGAGCAGATAGCGACAATGGTGGTCGCGCCGCGAGTTTCCTTGAGGATCGCTGGAGCGACAACCATCGCGAGCAACTGAGCACTCAAGATGATGCTGACTGGGAACGAGTCGGTGGCGGATCTGGACCGCCATGCCCGCAGGTAGGTGTTCCCAGTCACGACGCGCAGCCTAGATCAGAAGTGGCGCAGTGCCCGAACTCCGCCGGGTCCTAAGTTCGGCCGGCAGGCGCAAGTGGTCAGCGGGTCCGGGAGGCCGCTGGCTGCAAGAGCTGTCGGTCAGTGCTCATGAGCGGGGCTGCCGGGCCAAGCCGGTGTCGCACGAGTCGGTTAGTCGGCTAGAGAGGCCGAATGGCGTCGACTGCCAGTGGGTGAGGCTCATGCACGGCCCACCGGATCCTGCGGCGGCGCAGACCGATGGCGCCTCGGTGGCTCTCCGCGTTCGCCCGGGCGGCGCCCTGACGCCCTGGAGCAGACAGCCATTATCCTTGGTCTCGCAGCGAGCAATGGCTTGCTTCTAGAGGAGACGGGGGTGAGTCCGTGCGTGTCGCGCTTGTTGTGCCTGAGTACCGCCACGGAACTGGCGGTCAGGGCGGCGTCGCCACGGTGGCGGATTATCTACACAATCTCGTCATTCGATCAGGATGGCGTGTTGACCTGTACTCCGTGCGGATGAACAGTCGGGCAGTTGAGAGTCGGCGCCTGTCGACTCCCGCTTCGTGGTTCCGTCGGCTCGCCGTTGCCGAGAGGCGCGACGAAGTGGAGGGCTATTCGGTTGGTGCTCATGTCGCCGAGCTGGAGTTTGCGAGATATCTTCCCCGCAAGGCGCTGGATGAACGGTTGGAGCAAGCGGACGTTGTGATCCTGGTGGCGGGTACCCCGGCGTTCGCGCACGTGACCCGCCGCGTCCGAGGTCCGGTAATTCTCCAAGTCGCCACCACCATAGAACTCGAGCGGGCCCACCGGAGTTCTGCGGATCGGAACGTTGCAGACCGTTTGCGAGCCGCCATGACTCGTTTCGTGGCTCGAATGGACGTGTCAGGCGTGCGGCTCCCCGACGTGGTCGTCACCGAGAACGATTACATGACCAGTTATGCGCATAAGGTCGGGGCCAAGCGGGTCGTCTTCTGCCCTCCAGGTGTGGATACGTCGAAATTCACGCCTGCAGCTGGTTCTGGTGCTCACCTCATTAAGGTGGCTCGGCTCGGCGATCCTAGAAAGGATCTGACGACCCTCGTCCGAGGATATGCGCGGGCGCGCGAACTCGGCTGTCAACTGCCATTGGTGCTAGCTGGCCGCGGCAACGTCCCCGCGGCCGTGGCGAGTGAGATAGAGCGGCTCTGTCTCAAGGACCACGTTCGGATCCGGTCTGACGTGTCCCATGACGACCTCGTCAGGCTGCTACAGGACGCCGCGTTCTTCATATCCTCGTCCACGGAGGAAGGACTCGGGATCGCGGCGATCGAAGGCATGGCTTGCGGGCTGCCGGTAGTGGGGACGGCAACCGAGGGGACGAAGACCGTCGTCGGCTCATCGCAGGCCGGGGAGGTAGTCGCGATCGGCGACGCTGAGGGCCTCGGTCACGCCATCTGGCGGTGGGCAACGGATGATGGCTTGCGATCCGAGGGGGGCAAGTTGGCTCGAAAGAGGGCGGTCGAAATATTCAGCAACGAGGCGACGGAGGCACGCTGGCGCAGCCTGATCGAGGCGTCGATTGAATCAGCTGTGTCATGAGCGATCGGGTTCTTGTCTTCGCTTCGCTCTTCCCACCTGCCTGGAAGGGTGGTGGACCCATCAAGTCAGTGCATGCCACAGCGCTGACGTTGGCCGAGCGCCGATCGGTGCGCGTAATCACGCGTGACCGAGACTTGGGGGACTCAAAGCCACTGCCGGTGCCACGCGACGGGTGGGTTAGCACGCACGGGGTCACTGTTGCCTATACGAGGACACACAGGCTTAGAAGCCTGCTGGCTGTTCTTGCTGCGGGTCGACGGTGGCGCCCAGACGTGCTCTACTTCAACAGCTTCTTCGACTTCAGGCTCTCAATCTTGCCGCAGATTCTTTCAGGGGTTGCGTGGTGGCGAGGCGCCACGACACTCGTTGCCCCCAGAGGACAGTTCGGCTCTGCAGCCCTGTCCATAGGGGCTCGCAAGAAGGCGATCTTCATTAGTCTCTATCGAGCACTGCGCTTGCACCGCCGAGTGATCTGGCAGGCATCGTCGGAGCGCGAGGCCGATGATATTCGTGCAGCAATGGGAAGCGCGGCCAAGGTCCTCGTCCGACGGAACGATTCGCTGCTTCCCGCCCCGGACGATCGACCGATTCCGGCTCGGCAAAGCGGATTAAGTCTGCGGGCTGTGTTCGTGGGCCGCATCGTGCCAATCAAAGGCCTTGACCTCCTGCTCCAGGCCCTTCAGTCGGTGGAGCACCCGTTGCGACTGGACGTCTACGGCCCCGATGAGGACCTGGCATTCGCCAACCGTTGCCGCGACCTGGCGGCGGAAACACCCAATTGGGTCGAAGTCAGGTTTCACGGAGCGCTGCAGCCCACCCAGGTCCGGCCAGTCGTAGCAGAGGCCGACCTCTTCGTGATGCCGACTCGAGGTGAGAATTTTGGCCAGGTCATCGCGGAATCGCTGTCCGTATCAGTCCCCGTGATGATGATGGACGTGACTCCATGGACCGAGACCATGCGCGCCGGCGGAGGCGTCGTGGTTCCGCAGGCAAGTACCGCTGCCTGGACACGAGCCCTCAACGAGTACTCCGAACTCGGCGCCGCGGGCTGGTCGGAGCGGCGCGTGGCTGCAGCCTTGGCCTACAAGAGCTGGTTCGCCGACCGACCCAAGGGGGATCTGATCGACCAGCTCGGCGAACTGAACAAAAGCCTCCGCCACGTGCGGCTACTTGAGAAGGTGCCAGAGAATGGTTGATTTCGCTGTTGTCGGTCTGGGATATGTGGGGTTGCCCCTCGCGCGGGCTGCCGTCGCCGCGGGCCTCAGTGGGGTTGGGATCGACGCATCGCCGCGGGTCGTCGACCTCCTTGCGGAAGGCCGATCACACGTTGATGATCTGTCCGATCAAGACGTGTCGCGCATGCTTGCCGCGGGTTTTCTTTGCACGACCGACGAGTCGGTTCTGCATGACGCCGACGTCATCGTCATCTGTGTGCCGACCCCCCTGGGCCAGGAGGGTGGTCCGGACCTCGGGGCGGTCCGGTCGGCCGCCGAGAGTGTCGCCCGCCAGCTTCAGCCGGGCGCGCTGGTCATCCTCGAGTCGACGACGTGGCCGGGCACGACTGACGACGTTCTACGACCGATTCTCGAGACGACGGGGCTGAAGGCGGGAGTCGACTTCCATCTTGCCTACTCGCCTGAGCGAATCGACCCCGGCAATCCGACGTACGGCATCGAGAACACACCTAAAATCGTCGGCGGGCTGACGGACGAGTGCCGTGATCGCGCGCTGGCCTTCTACGCCACCTTCATCGACACCGTCGTGCCTGCCAAGGGGACTCGAGAGGCCGAAATGGCCAAGTTGCTCGAGAACACCTACCGGCAAGTGAACATTGCCCTCGTCAACGAGATGGCGAGGTTCTCGCATGCCCTCGACATCGACATCTGGGACGTCATCCGCTGTGCCTCGTCCAAGCCTTTCGGCTTCCAGCCCTTCTACCCAGGGCCGGGAGTGGGTGGGCACTGCATCCCGATCGACCCCTCGTACCTGTCGCACCATGTTCAGGCTCGGCTCGGCTACCCGTTCCGCTTCGTAGAGCTGGCGCAGGAGATCAACCGGTCGATGCCTGGTTACGTGGTGCAGCGGGCCGTGCACATGCTCAACGAGCAGTCGATGCCGGTCCGTGGTTCGAAGGTCCTACTCCTCGGGGTCACCTACAAGCCCGGGATCGCGGACCAGCGTGAGTCGCCGGCGCAGCCTTTGGGTGTGGAGCTTCTTAAGCTGGGGGCTGACCTCCGCTACTTCGACGCTTTCGTCGATGTCTGGGAGCTGGGTCAGGTTTCGCTGAAGAGTGAGCCTGATGTCGAGGCTGCGCTGCATGAGGCGGACCTCGTCATTCACCTGCAGCCGCACTCGAGCTACGGCGATGACGTGATGGCGAGCATCGCCACGCCGGTCCTGGACACGCGTGGCATCCTCACAGGAGAGCACGTCAGCGCTCTCTGACCCGCAAGACGAAAGGGCTGGCCCGGTGACCGGGCCAGCCCCTTGCTGTAGCTGAGTTGTTCTCAGCTGCCGGTGTTGATCATGCCGGCGCCGACGGTGACGCCGGTGGCCTCGTCGATGAGGATGAAGGAGCCGGTCGCGCGGTTCTTCGAGTAGGGGTCGCACAGCAGCGGCACGGTGGTGCGCAGCTGGACGCGGCCGATCTCGTTGAGGCCGAGCTCCTTGGTGTCCTGGTCGCGGTGCAGCGTGTTGACGTCCAGGCGGTACTGGATGTCCTTGACGAGGGCGCGGCCGGTGCGGGTGGTGTGCTTGATGGCGAGCTTCTGGCGCGGGCGCAGCGGCTCGTTGGTCATCCAGCAGACCATCGCGTCGATGTCCTGCGAGGGCTTCGGGGCGTTCTTGATCCGGGCGATCATGTCGCCGCGGGAGACGTCCACGTCGTCCTCGAGGTGCACCGTCACCGACATCGGCGGGAAGGCCTCGTCGATCTCCTGGTCGAACAGGTCGATCCGGGAGATCTTGCTGGTCATGCCCGACGGCAGGACGACGACCTCGTCGCCGGCCTTGAGGACGCCACCCGCGACCTGGCCGCCGTACCCGCGGTAGTCGTGGAAGTCGTCGGACTTCGGGCGGATGACGTACTGCACCGGGAAGCGGACGTCGACCAGGTCGCGGTCGGAGGCGACATGGACGTGCTCGAGGTGGTGCATCAGCGTCGGGCCGCTGTACCAGTCCATCTCCTTCGACCGCTCGACGACGTTGTCGCCCTTGAGCGCCGAGATCGGGATGACCTCGAGGTCGGGGATGTTGAGCTTCGTCGCGAACTGGGTGAACTCCGCGTGGATCTTGTTGTAGACCTCCTCGGAGTAGTCGACGAGGTCCATCTTGTTCACCGCGAGCACGAGGTGCGGGACGCGCAGCAGCGACAGGATCACCGCGTGGCGGCGCGACTGTTCGGTGAGGCCCTGGCGGGCGTCGACGAGCACCAGGCCGAGGTCGGCGGTCGAGGCGCCGGTGACCATGTTGCGGGTGTACTGCACGTGGCCCGGGGTGTCCGCGATGATGAACTTGCGGTTGGGCGTCGCGAAGTAGCGGTAGGCCACGTCGATGGTGATGCCCTGCTCGCGCTCCGAGCGAAGGCCGTCGGTCAGCAGCGCCAGGTCGGTGTAGTCGTAGCCCTTGGACTGCGAGGTGTGCTCCACGGCCTCGAGCTGGTCCTCGAAGATCGACTTCGAGTCGAGCAGCAGCCGGCCGATGAGGGTCGACTTGCCGTCGTCCACGGAGCCCGCGGTGGCGAACCGCAGCAGGTCCATGTTGGAGGTGACGTTCTCGACGGCCTGCTCGCCGGCGGAAAGGGTCTGGTCGGCCATCAGAAGTAGCCCTCCTTCTTGCGGTCCTCCATGGCAGCCTCGGAGAACTTGTCGTCGCCGCGGGTGGCGCCGCGCTCGGTGACGCGGGCGATCGCGATCTCCTCGATGATCTCCTCGACGGTGGACGCCGTGGACTCCACGCAGCCGGTGAGGGTGATGTCGCCGCAGGTGCGGAAGCGCACCGTGCGCTCCTCGGCGGTCTCGCCGGGGCGGCACGGGTTCAGCGGGGTCTCCGTCATCAGCATCCCGTCGCGCTCGAACACGCGGCGCTGGTGGGCGAAGTAGATGTTGGGGATCTCGATGCCCTCGCGGGCGATGTAGGACCACACGTCGAGCTCGGTCCAGTTGGAGATCGGGAAGACCCGCATGTGCTCGCCCTCGTGGAGCCGGCCGTTGTAGAGGCTCCACAGCTCGGGGCGCTGGTTCTTCGGGTCCCACTGGCCGAACTCGTCGCGGTGGGAGTAGACGCGCTCCTTGGCGCGGGCCTTCTCCTCGTCGCGGCGGCCGCCGCCGAACGCGGCGGTGAAGCCGTTCTCCTCGATGGCGTTGAGCAGGGTGCCGATCTGGAGCCGGTTGCGGGAGGTCTTGCCGTCGTCGACGACCACGCCGTTCTTGATGGCGTCGTCGATGCTGGCGACGACCAGCTTCACGCCGAGGCGGTTGACCCAGTTGTCACGGGTCTCCAGCACCTCGGGGAAGTCGAGGCCGGTGTCGACCTGGAGGACCGGGAAGGGGATCTTCGCCGGGTAGAACGCCTTCTCCGCCAGGCGGAGCATGACGATGGAGTCCTTGCCGCCCGAGAACATCAGGACGGGCTTCTCGAACTCGGCCGCGACCTCGCGGAAGATGTGGATCGACTCCGCCTCCAGCTGGTCGAGCTGACTCAGCTGGTAGTCGACGTGGGTCGGGGGTGCGCTCATCAGGTGTTAAGCCTCTCCTCGGGACAGCAACGGCCATGCTAACCGTGGCGCGCCGCCACGGCTCAAATCGGTCTTGACGTGTGAAGCGTCCCCCGGCGAGGCGGTCCGCAACCGTGAGGGCCGCCTCAGGTGGTGTGATCTTCCTTCTTCACGCGTACGCCGCCCGGTCGCCAGCTCGGGTCCTCCAGCTGCGCGACCGTCGGTGCGCCGAACATCGGGAGTCCCTGGGTGCGCCGCAGCAGGCCCCAGATCAGCGGCACCAGCACCAGCATCGCGATGCCGACGCCCGCGATCAGCATCGGGTAGGTCTCGTCCTCGCCGGCGCCCAGCGGCGCCCAGCCGGCCTTGTCGAGCAGCGCGACGCCCGACATCGTCAGCACGACGACGATGCCGCGGCGGATGATCGACTGCGACACCCGCGGGGCGACCTTGGAGCCGATCAGCGTGCCGGGCACCGAGCCGATCAGCAGCGGGATGAGGATGCCCCAGTCGAGGCCGTGGATGGCGATGTTGGAGATCGCGGCGGCGAAGACGAGCGGGACCGCCTGCACCAGGTCGGTGCCGACCAGCCGGACCGCCGACAGCGCGGGGTAGAGCATCAGCAGCGAGATCATGATCACCGAGCCGGAGCCGACGCTGGTGATGCCGACCAGCAGGCCGCCGATGGCGCCCACGATCAGCGTCGGGACCGGGCGGACCTTGGGGTTCGGGTCCTCCTCGTGGTTGCCCGAGCGGATCCGGACCAGGTTGAGGTAGAGCCGCAGCGCGTAGGTCAGCGCGGCGAAGAGCAGCGCGAAGCCGATGCAGAGCTTGAGGACGTCGTCGAGGTTCTCGGCGTCGGTGAACGCCTTGACGAGGTAGGGCCCGGCCAGCGCCGTGGGCACCGAGCCGATGATCAGCCACTTGGCCAGCGGGATGTGGGCGGAGCCCTCCCGGTGGTGGACGATCGCGCCGCCGGTCTTGTAGACGGCGGCGGCGGTCAGGTCGGCGGTGACCACGGTGGCCGCGTCGCCGACGCCGAGGAAGATCAGGGCGGGGGTCATCAGGGCCCCACCGCCCATGCCGGTGAGGCCGACCACGATCCCGACGAAGAAGCCGGCCGCGAGGATCGCGAAGAACGTGGTGGTGAGGAGTTCAGCCATGGGGGAGCTCTCTGGGCTGGGCGCTCACGCCGAGGACGGGGAGGAACCGGTCAAGCATGCCAGTCATCCGCTCCGCTGCGGTGGCCGCCGCGGCGCGTCCCCGGCCGTAGGGGTCGTCGATGTCGCCGTCGGCCTGCGCCATGCCGCGCAGCCGGGCGATCTCCGGCAGCGCGTCGCGCCCCACCAGCCCGCCCGGCACCTGCTCGGCCGCGCGGACCGCCTGGCCCACGGTGAGCACCTTGCGGAACGCCGCCGGGTGGTCGTCGAGGATGAACTGCCGGTGCACCCGCTCCGCGGTCAGCACCAGGTCGGCCTGCTCGATCATCTCCGTGGTCAGCCGGCGGCTGCGGAACGGCGCCGGGTCGACCCCGCGGTCGACCAGCTCGGCGGCGATGTCGTCGCTGACCGGGTGGGCGTCCCAGCCGTGGGTGCCGGCGCTGGCCACCTCGACGTGGTCGGCGACCACGCTGCGGGCGTAGAGCTCGAGGAACGGCGAGCGGCAGATGTTCGCCGTACAGACGAAGAGCAGGCGGAGCGGCTCGGTCGCGGCCGAGGTCATCGCAGCTCCAGGTAGCCGGCGGCCTCGAGGGCGTCGATCACGTCGTCGAGCGCCTCCTCGATGGTGCGGCCGGTGGTGTCGACCCGGACCGCGGCGTCGTCCGGCTCCTCGTAGGGCGAGGAGATGCCGGTGAACTCGGGGATCTCTCCGCGCCGGGCCTTGGCGTAGAGGCCCTTGCGGTCGCGCCGCTCGCACTCCTCGAGCGGGGTGGCGACGTGGATCAGGAAGAAGGCGCCGCCGGCGTCCTCGACCATGGTCCGGACCTGGGCGCGCGTCTCCGCGAACGGGGCGATCGGGCTGCACACCGCGATCCCGCCGTGGCGGGAGATCTCGGCGGCCACCCAGCCGATCCGGCGGATGTTGGTCTCCCGGTCCTCCTTGGAGAAGGTCAGGCCCTTGGAGAGGTTCCGCCGGACGACGTCGCCGTCGAGGCTGGTGACGGTGCGGTCGCCGTGCTCGAGGATCCGGTCCATGAGGGCCCGGGCGAGGGTCGACTTGCCGCTCCCGGAGAGGCCGGTGAAGAAGAGGACGAGGCCCTGCTCGTCGACCGGGGGGCGGTCGTGGTCGATGATCGCCTGGATGGTGGGGGAGTAGGTGTCGACGTGATTGGTCTCGACGGGCTCGACCAGCGTGTGGTCGACGTGATTGGTCTCGACGGGCTCGACCGGCGTGTGGTCACCGTTGGTCTCGACGGAATTGGTCTCGACGGGCTCGACCAGCGTTGAGTCACTGAGAGCCATCACCGGGTCGCCGTTCGCGTAGTTCTCGACCACGCGGACACCGAGGGCGTGGTCGGCCTCGGGGTCGCCGTGGGCGGCCAGGGGGACGGCGACCACGTCGGCGTCGAGGCCCTCCGCGGCGGCCAGGGTCGCGCGGATCAGGCCGACGGGGGAGAGGACGGGGGTGCCGTGGCCGACGAGGGTCAGCAGCACGGCGGGGCCGGCCTGCTTGACCTGGTCGAGCTGGGCGTCGGTCAGCGGGTCGGCGACCGGGACGAACGTGCGGCCGGCGTACTGCTCACGCACCTGCGCGGGGGTGAGGTAGAGCCGGCGGAAGGGGCCGTACTGCGCGTGGGTCAGCGGCTCGACGGTGCCGTCTGCGGTGGTGACCCGGGCCAGCGGCAGCCCCTCGGGGTCGACCAGCTCGACGGTCTCCGCGCCGGCGACGTCGGCGGGCAGGTCGAGGGTGACCGGGCTGCCCGGCTCGTTGAACCGGGTGGTCGGCGCGAGGGCGCCCGAGACCAGGAGCTCGAGGTCGTCCAGCTCGCGCGGGGAGGGGCAGTGCTGGGGCACGGCGGTGTTCGACACCGGCACATCATGCCACCGGTCACACTTCACCCGTCTCGGCGTTTGATCGCTGCCCGGTGTGATTCGATTGGCACGTCAATTCGTGAAGGGATGCACATGCTGGAGTACTCGCAGGACCGGCCGTGGGGGTCGTGGCACGTCCTCGACGAGGGCAAGGGCTACAAGGTCAAGCGCATCGAGGTGAAGCCCGGCCAGCGGCTCTCCTACCAGACCCACGAGTACCGCTCCGAGCACTGGCTCGTGATCTTCGGCGTTGCCACCTGCACCATCGACGGCTCCACCAAGGTGTTCGGTCCCGGGGAGTGCGTGAACGTCGACCACCGGATGCCGCACCGCATCTCCAACGAGCACGCCGAGGACCTCGTCATCATCGAGATCCAGCGCGGCGCCTACACCGGTGAGGACGACATCCACCGGCTCGAGGACGACTACGGACGGAAGTCGCCCGAGCCCGGCTCCTGAGCGGTCCGCCGGTAGCGTTCGCCGGATGACGGCGGCGGTGCGACCCTCCCTGGCGCGTGCGGCGCTCGCGGGCTACGTGGCGTTCCTGCTCGTCATCCTGCTGCTCCCGACCGGGGAGGTGCCCTCGTCTGCGGTGTCGTGGACCGCGCTCGTGGCCGAGCGGCTCGGCGCGCCCGACTTCCTGCTCGCGGGGGCGCGGATGGAGTTCGTGCTCAACGCGCTGATGGTCGCGCCCGTGCCGCTGCTCGGCGCCCTCGTGTGGCGGCGTACGACGTGGAGGGACTGGACGGCGTACCTCTTCGTGGCCTCCGCCTCCGTCGAGCTCTTCCAGGGGCTGGCGCTCCCCGGCCGGTCCGCGGCGTTCGTCGACGTCGTGGCCAACACCCTCGGCGCGGTCATGGGCGGTCTCGCGGCCGCCCTGCTGATCAGGACGAGCGGCGCCCGCGGTTAGCCTGCGGCCATGTCTTCACCCGTGGTCGCCGAGATCGTCCGCTCCGGCTTCGTCGAGGGACACCACTACGGCTCGATCGTCGCGACGGCCGCCGACGGATCGGTCGAGTGGTCCGTCGGCGCGGTCGACGTGCCGGTGCTGCCCCGGTCGTGCAACAAGCCCATCCAGGCGCTCGCGATGGTCCGGCTCGGCCTCGACCTGCCCGACCCGCTGCTGGCGCTGACCTGCGCGTCCCACTCCGGCGAGCCGTTCCACGTCGAGGGCGCCCGGCAGATCCTCGCGACCGTCGGCCTCGACGAGTCGGCGCTGCAGACCCCGCCGGACTTCCCGCTGGACGACACCGCTCGCGACGCGCTGATGCGGGCCGGGGGCGAGAAGGCGCCGGTGCTGATGAACTGCTCCGGCAAGCACGCCTCGATGCTCGCCACCTGCGTCATCAACGGCTGGGACATCAAGACCTACCGCGAGCCCGACCACCCGCTCCAGACCGCCATCAAGTCGGCCTTCGCCGAGATGACCGGGGAGCCGGTCGAGGTCACCGCGGTCGACGGCTGCGGTGCGCCCCTGTACTCCGCCTCGTTGGTCGGCCTGGCCCGGGCGTTCCGGCGGCTGGCGCTGGGGGTTGGTGGTCTCGACGGGCTCGACCAGCGTGAGGTCGCGGATCCAGACGTCAAGCGGGTCGCGGACGCGATCCGCGCCTTCCCGGCGTACGTCTCCGGGTCGACGCGCGACGAGGCGGCCCTGCTCAAGGCCATCCCCGGCGCGATCGGCAAGGCCGGCGCCGAGTCCTGCTACGCCGTGGCGCTGCCCGACGGGCGGGCCTTCGCGCTCAAGACCGACGATGGCGCACCGCGGGTGCGGCCGGTGCTGATGGCCGAGGCGCTGCGCCGGTCCGGGGTCGACACCGAGCCGGGCGTCGACACCGACGCGGTGCGGCGCACCGGCTACGTGCCGCTGCTCGGCGGCGGCGAGCCGGTCGGCGAGATCCGCGCCTGCTTCTGAGTCCTCCTGCCGGGCGGTGGAACCGCGGGCGGGCGGCAGCCGTCCATCCGGTGTGCGCCGCCCCTTCCTGATGCTCGTCGCCGGGCTGCTGGCCCTGGCGGTCGTGCCGGCCGCGCAGCCGCCGGCGCTCGCCTCGTGCGTCGCGCCGAACCTCGACCGCGAGCGGCGGGCCGGGTTGGAGCGCGGGACCACGGTGACGGTCGCCGGGCGGGCGTTCGTGGACGGCTGCCGGGACACCATGAGCTGCCGGGTCCTCCTGGGCTGCTCGAGCTGCGAGCACGACGAGCCCGAGCCGGTGCCGTACGCCGGCGTGCGGCTGGTGCTGGAGCAGGGGGAGCGGCGCTGGGACCTGGGCGTCGTCGACGCGGACGAGGACGGCAGCGTGGTGTGGAGCTTCGAGCTGCCGGCGGGTGTCGAGCGCGGTCGCGCCGTGCTGGTCGCGGACCACGCGGCGCCGCTGGCCGTGCGCGTCGGCTGATTTTCTTTACCCACAGATCCGGTCGAGGGCCTTGCGCGTTCGAACAACTGTTCGAGAGAATGGCGCATGGCCGTTCACCAGCTTTGTGATGTCTCAAGACATGGGTGACAGTTCTGCATCAGGGGATCGGTGACACTTGATGTATCAGGACTTCGGTGACGGTTCGGGGTTCCTGGGTCGCGGTCCAGGGGGTCGGCCGTTGCCGATGTA